>JBKQTH010000343.1:0-9946 GCA_052143275.1 Ktedonobacterales bacterium
CCGGGGGGCACCTCAGATATCGGTCTGGACTTAGTGAGGCGTGACCTGTTGACATAACGTTACGCCGAACGATTGTGTCGACCTCGCTCAGCCGTACTAGACGAACGGCCGGCGACCACATGGAGGAGCACGCGGACTACTTTCGGTAGATGTCGATCAAGCAAGCGAAGTCGAGTCGTCAGGGCTAATGGATTCCGACCGGGAATATTAATGGCGATAGCTTTTGACATAAGAGTTTATGGAGGAAGCGGACAGCGAGGGAGCAAGCAGCTATCTGTCGGATGATGGGAAGTATAGATCGACCAAGGAAGCAGTATCAAGACTGTCAGGTCAGGGCAGCACGAAATGGCAGCGACTTGGATGACCCGATTATTTGACATAAAAGTGTACGGAGCTATAGCACACAGAGATCAGAGAACCTGGTGCACCTCAGCCATGATTTTTACAGGGGTAGAGATGTTATATGAGTGACAAGGAGGCGGCGATATCTGGGGGGGAGGGCACTGGTAGCACGAAAGTGTACGGAGAAATCGCACAGGGAGGAAGCAGGCAGCGACCTAATTCGCGGATGGGTGCTGAACCAAGGAGGCGGCGCTGAGGGTCTCCAAGTCGAAAGGATACAAGCTGGAGATATCGATGGCGATACTCTACTCTGTTGGCATAAAAGTGTACGGAGAAATCGCACACAGTATATTACCCCCCAAACCCTCTTGACGGGGAAGTATACTCCCCACCACTTGTTGCAACGCCCGCTCGCTTTCGCGTCTGGTAATCCCCCCGAAACACCATCTCTGGCCCAGCCATTCTTGTGTATTTTGGCGTCGCCATTTTCTTCACCCTGTGCCTGCTCTTGTGTACTCTACCACTCGTCCCTCTCACTCGCTCGCTGCTTCTGCCGTATACACTGGCAGGCGGCGTGAAAGATACGCGAGGAGAACAGCGATGAGCGACGAATCTGGGCAGAGCGAGACCACGACAGCGACCGACGTTGTTCGTCTGGTGCAGGCTGTAGCGTCCCACCGCTACAGCAGCTGCTACCCACCCAGTTCCTTTGCCCGACGCTCTGCAGCCTCGGCCTCAGCTGTCCGGCCTAAAGCTCGGAGTGTCATACCTTTTCCGGTCCAGGCATTGGCGAGGTTGGGGTCGAGGGTGTTGGCTCGCTCATATGCAGCCAGCGACTCCTCATAGCGCTGGAGGTTGCCGAGCGCTGCGCCCTTATTGTGCCAGGCGGGCGCGTAGTTGGGGTCGAGGGTGAGTGCTCGCTCGGCTGCCTCTAATGCCTCCTGGTAGCGACTGAGCCCGATGAGAGCAGCCGCCTTGCCGGTCCAGGCGACGGCGAGGTTGGGGTCGAGAGCGAGGGCCTGGTCGTAGGCAGCCAGGGCTTCCTCGGGGCGCTGGAGGCCGTTGAGCGCACCACCCTTGTTAAACCAGGCAGGGGCATAGTCTGGCAATAGCGTGATAGCTTGCTCGGCGGCTGCTAGCCCTTCCTGATTGCGCCCCATTCTTCTCAGGGCACGTGCCTTGCTGCTCCACGCTTTCCCATTGCCGGAATTAAGAGTGAGAGCTCGCTCACACGCTGCCAAACTCTCCTGCCAGTGCTCCAGTTCATCCTGCACATATCCCAGGTTATACCAGGCGTCCTCATTCTCCGGCTCCATCTGCGTTGCTCGCTCAAGCAACGGCACCGCTGCCGCATACTGCTTCTGGGCCATGAGCCCCTTGCCCCGCAGCACCAGATCAGCCGCACTCTCGCTGGGCTGGGGAGCAGAGGGAGCACTGGCCTGTCCTGCTGGGGTCATGCCCAGTAACCGGAGCGCCTGTGTCGCCGCATCGGCCACCGGCAAGGGCCGGAGGTTTCCTGCTTCTACCCGCTTGAGGCTGCGCAGGTAGAGAGCCACATTCAGCTCGGCCGACTCCAGGGGAGCTACCACCACCGGCAACATCACCCGGCTCGGGGTCTCGCGTTGCAGGTCATAGGCCCATTCACACTCATCCAGTACCCACGAGGAGGTCAGCGCCACCGGGGAGAGCAGCACCACGAATATGGGGCGTTCGGTAAGTTCCTTCATGATGGTCCGGCGCAGGTGTCCCGCTCCCAGACTCTCCTCGTCATACCAGACATCCGCTCCTGCCTGGCGAAAGGCGCGGGCGAACTCATCGGCGGCGGCTTTGTCCTGCGAGCTGTGACTGAGAAACACCCGAAGCTGGCTCATGACGCTCCCTCCTTCTGCCCTCTCCGGTCAGACCAAACGTACACGAGGTGCAGCCGCAGTATAGCATAAGGGAGGGAGCAATGACTGTTAGAAGTCAGCCAATCGTGCCCGCCTCTCCGTTAGGAATAGGATGAGCTGAGCGCGTTCGGTTTCCCTCCACGTCTGCTGTCCCTGGACCCGCTTCCTCGCGTCTTGAAGCGGGATAGCGAGCAGCTGCGCCAGCTCGTCAGGAGCGATGATGTCTCGCCAGCCGGCGATACTCTGTGAGTGCGCTGGGTTGAGCAGCTGCATCGCCAGCTCCAAGGCTGCCCAGGTCTCAACTGATGGCTCATGTGTGCCATGCCGCACATTGTCGATCGTACGACGGGACAGGCAGGAGGCAGCCAGCAGGTCCGGCATCTCTTCATCGAAGAGGGACGACAGTTGCCCCAGCCGTGTCACCACTGACCGAGCGTGGACTACAGCCTCGGTCGGGCCGTAGTCACGGCTCCCGAACTGTTCGCGACCACCCACCACATTGGCCGTATCCTCGGCTGCAGATTGTGCTAGTCGGTTACTTTCCTTGCTGGTGACGTCTATCCCAACGGCGTCAACTTGCCGGCGAGCTAGCTCGCCAGCCCCATAGGGATTGGCTGCTTTGGCCTCACCATGGGCAAAGTACTTCACCACGACCTCATACATCGTCTTGAGCATGGTGCCCGGTGCCACCGACGTGTCATCGCTGACACGGCGCACATCACCACGCGCCAGAGCCTGGGCTGCCTCAGCACCCGAGGTCACATAGGGCGAATACAGTGCGGTCGAGTCCGGCGACAACAGCGACTCTGCAATGGCCGTATCCAGACGCGCCGCCTCTGTCTCTTCTTGCTCCTCTCCAGGAACACTATCGCCGGCTGTACTAGCTCCATCATCAGGCTGTACTACCTCATCGCCAAGCACTATCCGGCTGAGTGGGTCGTGCGGGTCATTCGGGCTGGGGTACACGGTGATGAAGCCGCCGGGCCGCATTCCTGGCAGGTGTTTGAGCCGCTGATAGTCAGCCCAGGTCTCCACACTGAACTGGTAGAATGCGGGCTCTTGCAGCCACTCCTCTGGCTGGATGAAGTACCAGGGGACTCCCTCCGCATCAATATAGAGCGGGTCGCCGTTCGGGTAGTGCCCAGTCAGCATGGTGTACACAAAATCCCACTGCAGCCGGTAGATCCACAGCGGGCCACCCAGTGGCGTGCTATCTGGGACACGCGGGGGATTGCCGTCCGCATCACGCACGATCTGTCCTTGCTCGTCTTTCTTTTCCCGAAACGTCTGCGGCGGGTCCATGTAGTCGGGTAGCGTGTACTCATCCTGGTCGCGCCGACCCCATTGACCCAGCCCATGACTGGTGAACTTGCGAAGCCGGATATGCAGCCGGCCATCCGCATCGTACCAGTGGTTGTATTCCACATAGCGCTTGGCACTGGTCGCAAGACATCCCAGTGGCTCTAGCTGGTGATTGTCGACACTGTTGGGATTGGCCGCATCGATGGCATAATTCTGGTCTTCATAGGCGAGCAGTGAGCCACCCTCCTGGTAGGGGTTGAGAGCCTCAAAGAACTGGACGACCTCCTGGACGCGGCAGACGAAGTCCTCGCGCGCCATCCCGGCCGGTCGAAATGGGGTGATGCTATCCGTATCCATGAAGACGTAGGAGAGCCCACGATCACACAGGAGTTGCTCGGCCATCGCGAGAAGCAAGCGCCCGCCAGCAGGAATCAGGGTACCGAGGGCGCCCGCGAAATAGGGGCCCGGCTCTTCCACAACATTGCCGTACCGTTTTGTACGCCCCAGCGCGTACACATCGAGGCGGAGCGCTTTGCCTTCGTAGATCTTTTCATTCAGCTCTTCGGCGATACCGTAACTGGCGGCCAGTGCTGTCTCCTTGAGCGCATTCTGCTGCCCGGTGAGCTGACCTGCCACAGACAGATTGCCACTGGCCAGCGCGTCATCGGCCTGGTGCTTCACGCTGCGTCGCAGGTCGATGAACTTCGTCCAGACCACATCCCGGCTTGGGTCAATCAGGGTACCGGCAATCTCGACGGGGCGTGTCTCCACCTGGTCTGCGCTCGGTACGAACACCACTGCCTGGCTGATCGTGGGCCGGACCTTGTCGCGGATGACCCCAGCAAGCACATCCGGCAGGGTGTACCACAGCGGCGTCTTCGATCGCACATACGCCTGGCCGATATTGTAGACACCCGACGGATGAGGCACGTTCTGTTGAAAGTCCGCGCGAACTGGCAACGTGAGGCGCCCATCGGGCACGATCTGGACGAGGACACAAAGACGTGGCCAGGTCTCGGGCTTCCCCAGTTCCACCAGCAATTCCTCTGGTGTTCGGGTAGTGAGCCACGTAATGATTTCCTGCGTACAGTCACGGACCGATACGTCTTTTGTCAACCAGAACCGCTGCAGGCCCATCCTATGGCCAATGGCGATATACTGCGACTTGTAATCCACGTGCAGGACCTCCGACGGTCGTGCTCGGTAGTGCACTTCCGCCCGCCCACCAAAGTAACTCATCGCGGCAAAGCCCTGGATGTCGTCTGTGCTATATCCGCATGCCGGCAGATCCAGATGCCACCGGCGCTGCTTGGTCCGGGGAAAGCCAAAGGCATGTTGAAATCCTTTGGCAAGACTGGCCGTCGAGTAGATAGACTCGGGCGACCGGCTGAGTCCAAGTCGCTGATAATCGGCCTGTTCTGCGACGGACAACCAGTAGGCTGCCTGTACGTCTCCTACCAAGTAGTCGAGATACTCTTCGGTTAAGGGTCCAGCAAAGTCTGGATGAGGACGCTTCTTCACCTGCGCGTCAAAGATCTCGCCCATGGCCTCAAGCTTGGCACTCTTGCACTTGCGGAGCGCCAACCCAAACGGGATGGTATCCAGAAATCGACCGGGGTAGGAGCGTTTCCGTCGCTTTGTACCATCGCGCGCCGCGTCCTTCGACGGTACCGAGGTCTTCTCGAACGCGAACCGGTGTTTGAACCGGCCGAGTTTGACGACCCGAATGCGCGGGTGGAAGCCACAGTCTTCATTCGGGCAATCGCACAGCTTGAGCGAAACGCCCCGCTTTGCCCATTTGGCCCCCCGTCGCACACCACGAATCAGAACGCCGTGCGACGTCATGACGTCGGTAACGAACCGGGTGATATCAAAGAAGAACTGATGTCCGATCAGGCGTGCGCCAAGACTCTCTCGGCGATACCCGTAGGCATACCGATACAGCACCTCTTTAATGAACTCCTGCTTGCCGCGAATAAAGATGCGCCGATATCCACCTTTCCGCAGATGCAGCGCGCAATACTCCTGCACAATGGCCCGATCTGCTTTCAGCTGGGCGGTATATCCGGCATAGAGGGGTATCATGGTGCCCGTGTCCAAAGCAATCTGCTCGTTGGCATCAGGCAGGACAAAGCCAGCCTGCCGCAACTGGTGTCGGTCTTTAGGCACGAGCGTGCCATCTCGCAGCCGGCGGGCAATCTCCCACTCGCTAATGCCGCGCAGTTCGTAGTAGGCGACCCGCAAGGGCTGGCCGATACGCAGCGTCTGGGGAGCATCTGGCCAGGATTTCATGTCGGTGACAACCGTTTCGCAATCCAAGGCCAGGGAATACCACGGACGTGGACCCAGGATGGCCACTGCCTGCTGCTCCTCTTCGGGTGAGAGGAGATGCTGAGACGCCTCCGCTTCAGATCTCTGGGCGTCAACGTCGGCGCCCGCTTCCTGATCGGTCAATTCTGGAGAGTCATCGCAAGTGGTGCGTTTCCTCCGGCTCTTGCCGCCATGGGCGCGTCGGCGTTCTATCGCGGCGGCTGAGGGGACGATATGGCCCCGGACAATGATACGCACGGGCTGCCAGTCTGTCGTGGGTTGGCGCTGAAGTTCGTCAGTCATGTAATTCATCTGACTCATAGAGCATCCTCCCATCCTCGCAGGCCCCACACCTGGTTCGCAAGACTAAGCAATGAGACCCACGCAACATGTGCAATCTCCCCGAGCTGGTTCCGCCAGAGGGTCAGACCGGAGCGTTGCCACCACAACCAGATCAGGTCGGCAAGTCCCTGTACCAGGCAGCGGACAGGGTGGCTCTCCGTTTTCCAGGAGGGGTCCCAACATGTGCACTGCCGCTTGGTGAGGATGATATGGCAGGATAAGCAAATGCGGATGACGACGTGTTCGTTCTGGCGTTTGCTCGCGATGTGGTGGGATTGTGCTGGAACATCAGCTCTGCCGCACACGGGGCAGTGGGAAATATGTTTGTGCCGAGTGTCCCGGCAGTTGGGGCACAGACCAGTTTTTGCCGAGACCAGGCCCGGCCAGTTCTCGCCGCATTTGCGGCACGACGTATGAATAGGCTGCGTAGACATGAAGGGATTCCTCCTTCCTATTAGGATGTTGGGTCGGGCGCAAGCACCAGCTCATCGCCCGATTGAAAGAAATCGAGTGGTTCGATATCGCCATGTATCTGCTCTAAGTACAGATAGGCGTTGATGGCGGTAAGGAGGCGATATTCGTTGCCGAAGATATCGCGAACACGGACGTCTGCGAAGGATTCAAGAGCGGCCACACGGCCCCTCTTGGCGTCCAGGAGCGCATGGCCATAGGCACTCATAGTGCGGATTTCGTGCTGGTCAAAGGGAATAGATTGATGGAGAGTACCGGCGGCGTCGAAGAAGCTGACGCGGCCGGCGGCGTGGACTTCGCCGCGCCGGCTCTTCCGGTTGTAGCGAAGAATGCCCCGGTCACGGTCATAGCGACGCAACGTCTCTGGACTCAGATGTTCGGCGCGTGCCGCCTGGGTTGGCGACTTACCGGTGCGGTAGACTCGCTGTATGGCGGCATCGACACGACCTTTAGTTCGGGTGAGCGGCTCGTAGCCGGCATGGGCTCTTTGCCGCGCCAGGGCTTCGTAGCTCGAATACCCACGTGGCCCTAGCCGAAAGAGCCTGTCATACTGACGCCGGGAGATCGTCTGGCCGGTGGTGACATTCAGGTACCGGCGACTCTTGCCGCCCAGGTAGACGTACTCACTGGGCGCACTACTGGTCATGGGTAGTCACCGTTCCTTTGCCGCACGCGGCGGCGAACGCCAGAGTGACCTCTCCAGAACGAGCAGGACTGGAAGGGTACGGCGGGCCAATCAGTGGACTTTTGGTGTAGAGTAGGAAAAAACAGCATGGTTCTACCTCGTTGAAGACCGTTGTGTTCTTGAGCCTCGCGCGATCTGACTCATCGTCGCGAGGTCTTTCTTTGCCTCAAAATCGTCGGACGCGCGGTAGGTTTACTGATTGCTTCCGGGCAGAGTGATGGGGCGGTGGAGATCGAGTTTACTCTGCCGCTTGTTCGGAGCCGGGCGAGTTACTCTGCGAGCATTCCACCTGCTTTCGGCTGAGCAGCCGCTCTCGTATCGTCGCCGTGCGGTTCCCCATCGCCGCAGAATGTGCGCTGCAGAGCTTCCCGAATCAGCGCGCTACGGTTCAGCCCTCGCTCGACTGCTAGCTGATTGATGCGGATGACCCACGCACGAGGCAGGACAACCTGTACGATCGATTTTCCTTCAGAAAGGATGATGCTACGAGTCACTTTTGTTCTCCTCTATTCAGTCACTACAGACCTATCTGCATACACATTCTGACGCATAGCATCACCCATCGGACAGGTACTATTCGCACTTTGATGGGGAACTTTTGTCGAGTTCTATGCACTTTGCCATGCACATTTTGTTGACTTCTAAAATAGGGTCAGATATACTGCTTGTATGAATCCTGAGCAACCGCTGCTGACAACTGATGAGCTGCTTGCCGAGTGTGAAAAAGCCACCGACATACGCTTCACCGTAAATCGGTTAGGAGACTGGGTGCACGAAGGCCTCTTGCCCGTGTCAAAGCCTGGAAGAGGGCGTGGAAGGGGTGTGGGCGGCTCTGAATCACGCCGCTGGGAACTGGAGTGCTTGCCGCGTCTTCTCGTGATTGCCGGGTGCTGCACTGGCAAGAATCTCAGCATACCCAAGGCGGCCTATGCTCTGGCCTCGGAAGGCTACGTGATAGATCCTAAGCTGCTGCGTGGCGCTCTAGAATCATGTCTGCAGGAGTTGCAGTCCAGTATCATGGACCCGATCAAGTGGAGGCGACCATTTCTCGACCCGAGGAAGCGACTGCCACCTGAAGAGCAACGGCAGCGATTGCATCGGTCAGAGCAAAAGAAATACAAGCATGTTGACCCGGCGGTAGGTCAACTTGTCGAGCAGGTACAGCTCACTCTGCTCGGGTTGACCGCGACCACCGATGACACTGCCCTTGAACAACTGCTTGCTCTCTTTTCCTATGATCGTCTCAGCTCATCCGTAAAGGATGCAAGTGACAACGATATTCGACAGGCATTCCTGGATGCGGGGAACGTCGTCCCGCAACTTGTACCGAAGGGCCTGCCGCTCTTGTCTCTTGTGTATACAGCCGGTTTGGCGGACGGAATGGCGAAAGATCCACCCGAATGGGCAAATCTTCAACAGACGCTGCGTGAACTAGCCCACTTGTTCTCCGGCGAGGATCCAGCGGCGTTGGCTCGGAAGGTTCGGATTCCTATAACATTGGTTGCCCTACATGTCCAGGTGCAGGGCATTACCAATCTGTCTGAGCTTGCTGGCACGGCTTTCAAGGATATCATGACCTACATCCTGTGGCATACCGGAGAGGTTGGAGATAGCATACGTACGGCATTAGAGCAGGCCTTAGGCAAGGTTGACGAGCAAGCCCAGTCCTCAACAGTAGATGCCGTGGAACCTTGAAAAGCTGAGATACAGGAGGAGACACCACTGCAATAGCCAAGTAAACGGTTTCGACATCGTTCAAATGTGCGAGAGCCGCACCTACGCCAATAGGTACGGCCCTCTAAACCTGGCGCAGATTGAGGCTGCGTAGGTCTGGCTACACTATAGCCATACCCCACAACCGCCGTCTAGCACCCTACGACACGAAAGTAGGGCACCAATGACTGATACGTCTCCCCCGCGAACCTGTCCCATCTGTGGCCGCTCCCTCGCCATGAATCGGCCTGATCAAGAATACTGTTCGTTTACCTGCGCTGGGAAGGCTGGCACGACCAGTGAACAGATTCTGGCCAGGAGCCTGGCAAAGCTCGGAGAGCAAGCACGCGAGGAACAGCGTGCTGCCCACTTGTTTTCGACCCGTCCAACGAAATTTGCTGCCGCTCCACCGCTTGCGGTACGGCTGCCGGGAGAATCAGATGGTAGCGCACCTGCTGTCATCCAGCCGTTTCTCCCAGACGCTGAGGACGAACCACCGGCGACTCAATCGGCCCTCGTTCCCTATGATGGCGATATTACCAGGGACAGCACCGCCTACCGCGACTCCGGCACCCGGAACGAACTGCTCGCTTCCCGACTGCTTGGCAAGACCGGAGACACGATTGCTATCACCGGCTATGGCGCTGGTCTCCGAGTGGAACGCGATGCCCTGCTCGTTACAGAGGGCCACACCCACTACCCGGATAACCCACGGGTCCATCGGCTGTACCGAGGACTGCACTCGGTAGAGCGGATTATCTGCCTCAACCCTACTGGCAGCTTGAGTTTTAGTGCTGCCGCGTGGTGTCGTGAACAAGGAATCACGGTCGTCCTCTTAGGACTGGACGGTGGGTTGCTATCAACGCTCACCCCGAATGAGGCGGCTGACGCC
>JBKQTH010000344.1:0-17815 GCA_052143275.1 Ktedonobacterales bacterium
GTCAGCGCTGGCGCGAGGTCTGGGCCGCGCGTGAACCTGACGGCCGTGAAGCAGGAACCAAACGCCAAGGGTGGCCTGTCCATACTTGGGTAAGTTTTGGAGAACGGAAGACGTCCGGAGCATTCAGGCATCCGGACATAGAAGTCATCGGTGCTGCTAGGAGTACCAGAACGGAGCGGAGCGTGGAGCAGATGCGAAAGATTCGCTGGGGAGTACTGAGCACGGCGCGAATAGCTACCGAACACGTCATTCCCGCGACCCAGGCCAGCATGTATGGAGATGTCCTGGGGATTGCGTCACGCGAGCTGGCAAGCGCCCAGGCGGCGGCCGCGAGACTAGGTATACCTCGAGCCTATGGCTCGTACGAGGAGTTGCTTGCCGACCCCGAGATAGACGCCATTTATAATCCACTACCCAACCATCTGCACGTTCCGTGGTCGGTGAAGGCCCTGGAGGCAGGTAAGCACGTACTCTGTGAAAAGCCGCTGGCCCCGAGAGTCGACGAGGCCAGAATTCTGCTGGAAACCAGCCGGCGCCACCCCCAGCTTAAGGTCATGGAGGGCTTTATGTACAAGTTTCATCCTCAATGGCAGAGGGCACAGGCCATGGTTGCGGACGGAGCGATAGGCGACCTACGTACCCTTCATACTTTTTTTGCTTACTTTCTGGATAACCCCAGCAACATAAGGAATATAGCCGCTTTGGGAGGTGGAGGTCTACTAGATATCGGCTGTTACGCCGTATCAGTGGCCCGTCTACTCTTCAGAGATGAGCCGCAGCGGGTCTCTGCCGCCATCGAGCTTGACCCTCGATTTGGCACTGACCGGCTGGACTCGGCCATACTCGACTTCAGGGCGGGTACCGCCACGTTTACCTGTGGACCCCAGCTGGTACCCTACCAGCGAGTAAGTCTATACGGCACGTCGGGCTGGATCGAGAGCGAGACCCCCTTCAATGCGCCCAAAAACGGGCCTACCAAGCTACTATATCGACGTCGTTCCGGTCCCCTGGAGGAGATCGTCGTAGAGGCCACCGACCAGTATTCACTGCAGTCCGATGGATTTGCCGAAGCCATCTTGAACGATACCGGCGTACCGGTACCGTTGGAAGATGCGGTTGCCAATCTCGCCGCTATCGAAGCGATCTTTCAGAGCGGCAAGACCGGCGCGTGGGCTGATCTCTAGGAGTCACCGGTGACCAGAGCGATGGCGAAGCCGTCGTAGCCTTTACTGCCTACCGTCTGTATACCGGTCGTAACTACCTGGGGATTTCCGGCCAGCTGGGCCAGTGCCGCTCGCATACCCCGTATATTGGCGTCCGTACTGGTTGGGTCGCTGACCGCTCCATTACGTACTATGTTGTCGACGATGATCAGGCTTCCAGGGTGCGTCAGCTCTAGCGCCCAGGTGACGTAGTCAGGTGTACTGGGCTTGTCGGCGTCGATGAAGACCAGGTCAAATGGTGGGCTGCCACTGGCCTTCAGTTGCTCGAGCGAGGCCAGCGCCGGACCCAGCCGCACCTCAACTGTGCTCTCCAGACCCGCGCGCTGCAAGTTGGCACGGGCAACCTCGGCGTGCCGCGGATCAATCTCCAGAGTGATCAGCTGGCCTCCAGGCTCAAGCCCGCGCGCCAGCCAGATGGTGCTGTAGGCGGCCAGGGTGCCGATCTCCAGCACCTGGTGGGCGTGCTGAGCGCGTGCCAGCAGGTAGAGAAGCTTGCCCTGATTGGGCGACACGTGAATGGGCGGTAGGTCGGCGGCGGCCGCCGACTCCAGCACCGCATCCAGTACCGGGTCAGGCGGTACAAAGAGCCCGGCGAGGTACTGGTCCACCTCGCCCCACTGATCCATGGTCATTTAATCCCCTCTCTTCTTCATATAGCCTAAGACTCTAGCATATACGATCTGCGCAGCCCTCACTGCTGACTATAGCGCTGTGAGCACTATCCCCGGCAACTGTGGAGACCGACAAGAATCTCGGGGAGAACGGAGATATAGGCACAAACTCTGCGGAACAGAGCAGCACCGGGTTGAGATGGCAATTTCGCCATACTACCCGGCACAGCCGGCAACAGGAGGTTGGAGATGAGCAACGAGAATGCAGCACCGGAACGTGATGGCAGTGAAGACAGCGGCTTACTGGGTGAACCGGTCTCGGGCAGCGCCAGTGAGGACGCGGGATTACTGGGTGAACCGGTCTCGGGCAGCGCCAGTGAAGACAGCGGATTACTCGGAACGTCTGATGCGGAAAGCGCTGATGAGGAGAGCGGCTTAGTGGGACGCTCCAAATCGGAAGGCGCGGAAGAAGACAGCGGCTTACTAGGTGAACCGGTCTCGGGCAGCGCCAGTGAGGACGTGGGCTTACTGGGTGAGTGAAGCAATCAGAGATGCTAAGAGAGACGAGAACGAGCTCAGCATCTAGATCGAGGCGGCGGTGACGATAGACGACAGAGTGGACTACAATATTCTGGGTGATGACCAGTGCGTAGACCTCTCTACAGTTGGTAGATTGGGGAATGATAGTGAAGAACTTTATCAAAAGCGCGTTCGATGTGGAAGGTGATCTGGAATATACCACCGACCACCACATGATTCGCAGCTGGGTCGGCCGTTGGCACGGTCACCCGGCGCTTGCCAAGAGCGCAGATACAACGGAAGCTGGCAGTGGCAGCTTGCTTCGCATCAAGTTTCCCAAAGACCCGAATGAGAAATCGCTGGAGTCGATCTCCTGGGACGAGTTTTTCGAACACTTTGAACAGGAGCACCTCGCGCTGGAGTATCTGGATGAGCCCAAGAGCAACGTGACTGGCGAGCCGTTTGCTCGGCTGGTTGACCGTCGAACTGTGGGGGCGGATAGCCAGGTGCTTGCCAGCCTTTCACCCGAAGAGCCGACAAAGACAGAAGAGAGTCCGGCGCAGGATGGAGCGCCGATAGATCGGGACGCGGACCGGTAGCAGACCAGTACACGGAGGCTGTGCCAGGTGACAAAACCATTTCGTTTTGGTGTGGTGACTGGCGGGCTTGCATCACGTTCGGCCTGGATTGCACTGGCACAACGGGTAGAGGAGTTGGGCTACTCCTCTCTACTGATACCCGATGTACTGGGTACGCCGCTGGCCCCTATCACCGCGCTGGCGGTAGCCGCCACCGCCACCACCAAGCTGCGTGTTGGCAGCTACGTCTGTGTCAACGATTACCGCCATCCTGCTCTACTTGCCAGAGAGATGGCTACGCTGGACCAACTCTCCAGCGGCCGCGTCGAGCTTGGCCTGGGTGCGGGTAACTGGCCACGCGAATATGCGCAACTGGGCATTTCTTTTGATGAACCGGGCATGCGGGTCTCTCGGTTTGCCGAGGGGCTCTCTCTGGTGAAACAATTCTTTACCGCCGAAACGGTTAATTTCGCCGGTACCTACTATACAGTGACGGAACTCCGCCCGGTTCCCCGGCCGGTGCAGCTGCCACATCCCCCTATTCTGGTAGGCAGCTCCGGCCGCCGTATGTTGACTATCGCGGCGCGTGAGGCCGACATCATTCTGCCGACCGCCGCGAAGCCAGCCGACTTGAAGGAGAAGATCGGATGGATACGAGTGGCCGCCGGCGAACGCTTCGAGCACCTGGAATTGGGCCGGGCTAACTTCGGCATTATCGTCGCTGATGGTCCGGTCACGGCCGCAGCGCCCTCAGTGGGAATGCCGGTAGACCCGGTCCCAATGACCACCGAGCAGACCGTGGAGTATCTGTTGGCGCAGCGCGAACAGCTGGAGATCTCGTATATCCAGGTTCGGGAGACCCAGCTGGAGAACTTTGCTCCGGTGGTTGCTCGGCTGCATGGCCGGTAGTTCCTTGCACTAGATTCTCATGAGATGCGATCAGGCGTTGACATCGGCTTCATGCTAGGTTAGAATGCTAGTGGAACAAACGTTTCAGCAACCGGAAAGGAAGGTCATAATGCAAGCAGTCTGGGTCGAGATTCCCGTACGTGATCTAGAGAGAGCCGCGACATTCTATCAGACGGTCTTTGGTCTACCCGCCGGCGAAATAAGCGATGACGGTGTACGCCGGACTCTTACCCTGTTCAACCCTACCGAGAGCGGCGCCATAGGCATCTCACTCAACCAAATCGCCGGATTTGAGCCCAGCGATAAGGGCGTTTTTATCTATTTCCGCTCAGAAGGCGACGCTCTGGAGAAGGTTACCTCCGCCGGCGGGAAAATAGTGCAGGATAAGACCTCTATGGGCGAGTCCGGTAGCTTTGCCAGCGTCCAGGATACTGAGGGCAACGTGCTCGGTCTGTTCTTTAACTCCTAACTACCGGTAGTGGCCAGGTGCTGGTTCGAACTACCGTAGCGCACCAGCACCTTTACCGGCCTCGCGTCCCCTTGCGCCAGACGCTCGAAAGTAGCCGGCAGCTCCTCGGCCGCAATCTCTTCCTGGAAGACCTCTGCCAGCTCGGTAGGCGTTTTCAGCAAGTAGCCGAAGTACCAGGCGGCATGCTCCTGATAATTCCACCCATCGCTTGAGCCGAAGATGTGCAGCTCCTTCTGATGGAACGCTGGAGTTGGAGCGGGATCGGGAAGTTGTTGCTCTGCCCACTCCAGCCGGCGTGGCCCGGCCAGTAGAAGGCTTCGAGCCAGGATACCCTGGACAGACCCGGTTTCGCCTAGTGTGACCACCGCATCCCTCCGCCACTGGACCTGGACTAGCCTTCAGCGCTGGCGGCGCTGACTGTCTCCGATGACTGCCGTTCTTGCCGGCTAGAATCGGAGAGCCGTCTCTCCTCGGTAATGACGCGGCTAATCTCCATCATGAGAAGTTCATGCCAGAGCGGATGCCCATCGCTGCCGCGGAGAGCGGAGAGACCCATGCTCGTCCCGATATAGAGCAGATCGCCCTCTTGTGACTCGTCCGGGTACACGGCAGCAGCGAAGACAGAACTCAGCAGCGATGCTGGTCGAAGCCACTGGCCACGCAAGATATTCCACCTGACGGTGTCCCACAGGGATTGTATTCTGGTCCATATAGACTTCTGCGACTTCTTACCGTGAGCACTACTGAGACTCCGGCGAAACTGGCTGAGGGCGAAGGCGATAACTTGCGGTGTGCGCCATCCCCAGAGTTTGAGAAGTGCCAGTAGATGCGACGGGCCGTGCCAGTACCACTGCTCGCGTCCGCTCTGGGCATCGAAAGCCAGCGCCTCTGCCAGGCCGCTAGATTGGTTCAGCCGGGAAAAATAGAGGCGGTTGCGGGTTCCGAAGGTATCGTCCGTAAAAATGCTGATGTCCATATTGGTGGAGAGCAGAGGAACGTGGCGTTCGGTGTGCCAGAGCAACTCTCCACTCCGTGTATCGAGCGCGTCCACCCATCGATGCCAATTCGGGCCGGTGGCCAGGTAGACGATGCCGGCGTCGGTGAGGCCCAGGAGCGTGCTGGATGGCGACAGAGACAGCGTCGCGATAACCTGGCCGTCTGACGTGCGGCGTACGGTCAACGGCCGGTCCTTGCCACTGTTCCAATCCACTCTGCCAAGTTCGGCTAGCAGTGCGCCGCCCTGTGAGAGATGCCACTCACTTTCTCTCTGCTCATGGCTCCACATCAGTTCTCCGCTTACGGAGTCGTGTACGTCGAGGCGGCTCTGCGCCGGCCACGAGATGTAGACTCTGCCGGCACATGCGCCCTGCAGCCGGGTAAGGTCAGACGTGTGACGGATCTCGGGAGCATCGGCTAACTCATGCCGCCAGCGCAACGCGCCGGTTCGGGCGTCGAGCGCGGAAACAACCGGCGTGGCCTCCGCAAAGTCAGTCACATCGGTGATCACCAGGTCGCCATCGAGTTGGCGCCCACCGTGTACCACAAGTAGCGGCTGATTCTGCCTCATCCAGCCCTCGAGCCGCCAGGTGGGGGCGCCGTCCCGCGCACGCAAGGCCAGGAGTTCCGCCTGGGTAACTAGGAGATCGTGGTACTGGCGGCGCTCTTCGGGCGACAACGCACGGAGGTTTTCCCCCCAGGCTGGCCGTTTCCGGGTATCACGCCTGATCGTCTCAGAGGTGTACGTCGCGTAAATCATCTCGCCGCCGTGGTCTATCGCCGTTGGCCGGCTTCCATTCACCACCTGCCAGCGCACTGCGCCGGTTCGAGCGTCCAGCAACCAGAACGTACCATATCGAGAAACGGCGAGCACTGTGGGATCATGGGTCTTGCCGCCGCCTGCGGCGTCGATCATGGCTTCACCTCTCTCGTGGAGAACACTCTAGCGAGCATTGGAGATCCCGGGCGGCATGCCTACTTAAATAATGTACCAGTCTAATATAGCAGAGAGCGAGGAACGCCAGGCCATGCTCGACGCTCCTCTTGCTCCTGCGCCTACCGGAATCCTCCATCAACCGCCAGGACACTGCCAGTCATGTAATCGGAAGCGCTGCTGGCGAGGAAGAGAGCGACTTGAGCGACGTCATCGGGCATGCCCGGGCGCCGCTGGGAAGATCGTGGCCCGAACGTCTGGTACCTCTGGTCCGTGGGGGAAAGGTTGCCCGCATCGGGAGTCAGGATGCCGCCTGGAGCAATGGCGTTGACGCTAATGTTGAGTCGGCCCAACTCCAGGGCAAGCGCCTGGGTCACCATGACTATTGCCGCCTTGGAGGCATCATAATGCTGCAGATTTCCGGGAGGCGCACCCACGTTGATAATCTTCCCCGGATGGCCTTCGTGGACTATCTCCAGCGCGGCCGCCTGGTCGTAGAAGAACAGTCCTTTGAAGTTGATATCCAAATTCTTGTCCCACACCGCTTCGGTCATCTCAAGCGCTGGGGCGAAGGGATAGACGCCGGCGGTTTTCACCAGAATATCCAGCCGCCCAAAGGTGCGTACCGTTTCCTCGACCATTCGCTTAGCATCGTTCACGCTGGAGGTATCCGCCGAAATCGACGTCGCCTTCTCTCCTTTGAGCCGAATCTGATTGGCGGTGTCTTCAGCGGCCTCGAGGTTGAAGTCAGCGATCATGACCGCCGCGCCGGCTTCCGCGAGGCGAAAGGCGATGGCCTGGCCGATTCCCAGGGCACCACCGGTAACGGTAGCCACTTTACCGGTAAGATCAAAAAGCTGAGAATTTCTCGTTGTATGTGGCGCTGTCATAGTGCAACAGTCTCCTCATTCGTGGCATATTCAGGTGTCCTATAGGCAGGCACGACTCATCATCCCCGATGAATGACTACAGCACGATGCGCTCCATCCCCCATAATCAGCCATCAAAATGACGGCAACATATACATTAGGGGCGAGAAGACCCATCCCGTTCCCAGGATCGGGGTGAGAGCACCGTCCGCTCTGCGCGTACGTTCCCCGGCACTCCAGTATATCGCGCCAGATGGCTCCTGCCGAATGCTCCGCCAGAGCCGAGGCCGCCCGGTTCTCGCCGACCCCCCAGACTGGACGCAAGACCGTGCTGCGTCGGCGACCCAGGCTATGGGCGACGCCTCGGAGAGCATGAGCCTTGTATGGATCTATCTCGACAATGGTATCAGCCCTGTACATCAACTGAGCCGTCGGCTTCGGCAGCTTCTCCGATTTCGCCTGGACCGCACGCTTCCGCCGGCTCGCCCGCGATTACGAGCGGCTGGCGGCCACCCTGGTTGGCTTGCATTTTCTTGCCTTCGCCTGTCTCATGCTGCATCAGTTCACCAGGTTGACCTCGAGACTTTAACCGATATTGTTGGCGAACTCGAGAGCGGCTCCGTCAGCCCAGAAGTCAAGACACCGATGGACCGCTGATTCTGCCGGAAGTTCGGCGTCCCTACGAGTTCGCCAACACTATCTTTAACAGGCTCTAGCACCTCTCACCATCACGTCTCCTGGCGATTCCAGTGGACGTCATCGCGGAGCTTGAAGCAACTTGACGTGCTCCCAGTATGCACATACACTGGGGTGTACCACCAGGAAGCGAGGCGATTCCTGGCTGCGTCAGAGACATGCGCATGCGCACCGCCCGCAACGATAGCATGGAGGGAACACTGTGAACAGAGTTGCGGTATGGATTCTCGGCAGCATTTCAGGGATCATATTGTTCTTTGGCATCTTCAGCTTCAGCGTGTTCGGATATGGCGCAACCTCTGGTTGCACCTCGTATGGAGACAATCCACCGCCGTGTACGCCAACCCTGCAACAAGTGGTCATCGGAAACCCGCTGGCAGGCAGTCCTGGCTTCTCGTCTGGGCTCATGATCGTACTTCTGGCCATACTCATCGGCCTGCCCGCGTGGATTGGCGGCACCATCCTTGCTCAGCGGCGTGGCTCGTCGTCTCGAACGGCCATTCTCATCGTCTCCGTCCTCGCGAGCGCACTTGGGATCGTCAGCCTCGTATCTGTCTTCCTCACAACTCCTGCGCTCGCGACGCCTGAAACCTGTATCAACTCGACCAGCCCCGGCTCACCCTGCTTCTATGGCGGCCCAGCGAAACTGGTCGCACTGCTCGGCATTGGCTTCGCGCCACTTCTGGCATCCCTGCTCATAGGCATGCCTGCATGGGTCATGGCGCTCACTGAGACCACGCGCCGCAAGCAGTGGGGCTGGTTTGTCGCCGTCCTGCTCGTCTCGCCCATCGGCGCCATGCTCTACGGCTTCCTCGGCGCACAGCCTCACCCGCCCGTCATTCCGCCCGCGGCGTCAACCCTGGCCGCATTGTAAGCGTAGCCAGGAGCATCAAGATGGTCGTCACGTCCAGTCGCGACACCACCGTCACCCGAGGCCAATTTTCCTCGACAGCGCGGTCCGTGTGAATGGAAACGCTCCGTCCCACTCACACAACCGCAACGGGCTGCCAGTGCAGATGGCCATGGGGGTAGCTTGCGCCACTGCACTCCCAGTGGATATGAGCACCGTTGAAGACTTCCCGCACGCTGTGGCAGAGATGGCTCGCATCTTCAGGTAACCACGTGCGATAGGGTGCGACGAAGGCTCTATCTTTGTCGGTCACACCGGGAGGAAATCGTTGTGAGTGCTTGCCATACTCGCATCCTACCACCTCTCAATATCAAGTCTTTAACAGGCTCTAGCTGTTAGCATATTGCCCCACATTCGCACCTCAATTGCACCACTCCCTGCTGTTGAGTGCTAGATTGCCAGAGATTTATGAGACTCGTGCTACTTTTGGCCCGCTTTCGTATAGCACTCGGACACCGATACGCTTCACTAAAACCGGCAGGTGGATCCAGTCAATGTCGCAGACTGGTTGCCCAAAGGTGAGCACCCTTGGTGTAAAATGAGCAGAACAAGCGCACTGCTAGAGTGAGAGGGCGACGAGACATGGCCATTCCTGATTACCAGACGATCATGTTGCCACTACTGGAGTATGCATCAGACGGTCAGGAGCATGCATCGCGCGATCCCGTCGGGCCAATCGCAGCCCACTTCAACTTATCGGAAGCGGACCAGCAGGAGTTAGTTCCAAGCGGCAAGCCGATGTTCGCCGATCGCGTGGGCTGGGCGCTCTCCTACCTGCGCTTATCTGGCGTGCTCCAGAGTACGCGGCGCGGGTACTTTCGCATTACCGATCGGGGCATAAGTATTTTGGCTGCACACCCCGCCCGCCTCGATAACCGTCTGCTCGCGCAATATCCCGAATTCCGTGAGTTTCTTGCCCGCAATCGGAAGCCTAGCCTAGGCTCACCCACGGATACCGAGCGCAATGGTGTTTCGACCGAGCTGGTGGAGGAGGCTGTTCAGCAACGGCAAACGCCCAGTGAACTGCTGGATGATGCCTTCCAGACGATCCAGCGAGACCTTGCCCAGGAGCTGCTTGAGCGGATCAAAGCCTGCACACCGTCCTTCTTTGAACGCTTGGTGGTGGAACTGCTGGTCAAGATGGGGTATGGGGGATCACTCAAGGATGCCGGCGAAGCCGTCGGCCGCAGTGGTGATGGGGGCATCGATGGCATTATCAAGGAGGACCGGCTTGGCCTGGACATTATTTATATTCAAGCAAAGCGCTGGGAGTGCACCGTGGGCCGGCCGGATATCCATCAGTTTGCCGGTGCTCTCTCTGGCCATCACGCGCGTAAGGGTATCTTCATCACGACATCGTCCTTCAGTCGAGAGGCACAGGACTTCGTCACCGGCGTCGACACCAAGATCGTCTTGATGGACGGCAAGCAGCTTGCTGAGCACATGATTGATCACGGTGTGGGTGTCACGACCACAACGACGTACCAGGTGAAGCGAGTTGATTCGGATTACTTTGCGGAAGGATAACATGTCGGCATCGCCAGGCGAGGAGAGCACAATGAAATCCGATAGCGCGGAGATGCTTCGCTGGTTCGAACTGGTCGGCCAACGGTACGTCGCCGCATATCTCGCTCCGCGGGTCTGCGACATCGAGCGTCTTCGGCACGATCCCGAGTATGGTTTGAAGCAGTTCCTATTCACATGGGCCTTTGAGCGCAGCCATGTCCCCCGCAGATACCGGATCGCCGCTGTCAAAGCTCTCGCTGCAGTGTGGCCTGACGTGCCAAAAGTTTCGGCACAGTTCGTGCATTTCAATCGTGGAAAGACGAACGCTCGCCGGAACCCGGCGCTCGATCCGCGGCTGGCCACTCTATGCATTCCGCAGATCGTGGCATTTGTAGAGCAGGCGAGACTTGCCGAGGCATTTCATGGCCTCGCGCTAAATGGCGTCGGTCACAAGATACGATCCTTCTTCCTGCGCGACCTGATATGCCTGACCACGACTGAAGGCCAGCTACATGGTCTAGCAAGCTATCTCTACTGCCAGCCCATCGACTTGTGGGTGCGAGAAACGGCCAGAGCGCTCGTCCTCCCAGCAGCGGCCGCCCTATGTGAGCTTCCCAGTAACAAGGAGTACGGATTCGAATCTCGGGACGATCGGGATCTTGCTGCCACTCTGATCTGTGGGTGTCTGTCTGCGGATGTTTCACCCTTGCATGTCAACCAGGGGATCTGGTACTTCTGCTCCAATGCCGTAGCGGATACGGATCGATTGCATCACCTCTTGAGCTTCTGCGATACCCGCGCTCTTAGCGACGAGCTCGCTCTACTCGACGGTTTCCTGCCTTAACGTCGCGGTGGTTGGTCAAGTTCGGGAGCACGGGCTATGAAATCAGTGATCGAACCCAACCAAGCGCCAGTAATCGGCCCACATTTCGTGCGTTATGGTGTCTCAAGCTGACCAACCACCATAAGTCTACGCGGGTTAGGGAGGAGGAATTGCATGATCTCTCAAGAAAATATTACGGCCGATACACCAATGGGAGCTACGCTGATTGCGGGAGGCGGAGCTACTTTTAGAACGTGGGCGCCACGAGCATCGGCGGTCTATCTCAACGGCACGTTTGGCGGCACGCAGCTGGAAAAACAGACCGACGACGTGCTCATGGCGAAGGACGCGGCTGGCTACTGGACTGGCTTCGTTGCAGAAGCGCAAGACGGGGATCTGTATCAGTTCTGGGTGACTGGCCCGGGCTCCTCCGGCTACAAGCGCGACCCGTACGCGCGCCAGCTGGCGACCGATAAGCCGTTTCCGTGCGGTAGCTGCATCATTCGCTCGGGCACGGCGTACCCCTGGCATGATGCTGATTTTGTCACCCCCTGCTTTACCAATATGATCATTTACCAGTTGCATATTGGCACGTATGCGATCAACACGCCGAAAATAGCGTCCACGTATCTCGATATCATCGGAAAAATTCCCTACCTAGTTGATCTGGGAATCAATGTGCTCCAACCCTTACCAGTGGATGAAGTGGAGACAGATCCATCGATGGGCTACAACGGCGCAGATTACTTTTCTCCAGACTTCCCGTACGTCGTCACCGATTCGGGCCCCCTCGCGCAATATTTGGCGACAATCAATGGCCTTCTGCAGGAAAAAAACCTGTCGCCGCTCGCCTTGAGTGACATCGTCTCCGGGCCTGCGCAACTGAAGGCTCTGGTGGATCTCTGCCATGTCTACGGAATTGCCGTCACCTTCGATGTGGTCTATAACCATGCTGGCGGATTTACTGTCAACAACCAACTCGATGACCACTGTCTGTACTACTTCGATCGTGTCGAGAATCAGGGCAACAACAATGACAGCCTGTATTTCACCGATCAGGACCGCGGCACCGGTGGACTCTCCTTTGCTCTGTGGAATAACGATGTCCGTCAATTCATCATTAATGCGGCTAGCTACTATATCGACGAGTTCCATGCCGACGGGTTCCGCTATGATGAAATTAGCGATCTGATATCGATGAATCGCGATTCAGGCTGGAGCTTCTGTTGCGACCTCACCAACACGCTCCGGTTCATCAAGCCTCGCCTGTTGCAAAACGCGGAGTTTTGGCCTGGCGAAGTTGGGAATTATCCGAAGTCTTCTCCATCCATCGTGACTGCCGTTGCCGATGGCGGGGCAGGGTTTGACGTTGTGCAGCACGATGGGTTGCGAAGCGCCATTCGAGGCGCCGTGCAATCGGCATCCTTCGGCCAGCAGGCGGCAATCGACTTTGATAGCATTGCTGGCGCTCTCTATCCCAGTGGTTTCGCCCACGGGTGGCAGACGGTCCCGTGTGTCGAGAATCACGACATCGTAAAGGTAGGCGCCGACCAGCGCATCCCGTCTCTTGCCGACTACAATGACCCCAGTAACTGGTATGCGCGTAGCCGCTCGAGGTTCGCCATGGGCATTCTGCTCACCGCGCCCGGCATCCCACAAATCTTCATGGGTCAAGAGTTCCTGGAACCGAAGCAGTGGAGCTGGGATGCCACGTCTTCCAATAATCTCCTCTCGTGGGAGGAATTCAATGACGAATTAACTCCTGGACCGGACAAACCGATGGCGAATCACCACCGGTTCACGCAGGATCTCATCCGCCTACGTTGGAATCAGCCGGCGCTGCGCGGCGACAACGTAAATCCGTTCCATGTCCACAATCTGAACCGTGTGCTGGCATTTCATCGCTGGCTCGAAGGCACCGGTCAGGACGTCGTGGTTGTTGCCACTCTTGCAGAGGACACCTGGTACAACTACAATGTGGGATTCCCGGGTCCGGGCGCGTGGACCGAGGTGTTTAACAGCGACGTGTATGAGAACTATGTCAACCCCTGGGTCGCAGGGAATGGTGGCGGCATCATTGCGTCAGGTCCACCGCTCCACGGCCTGCCAGCGTCTGCCAGCATTGTCATCCCTGCCAACGGCTTCGTTATTTTTGCACGTTCCTGAGCATCCCCTTGAAGTGAGGTGTTTTCATCACATTTGTACCTGTGCTGTAAACATTGTGTCTTGAACCCAATTTCGAGAGTCAGCATGACCTGCTCTTCTGAAAAGCGGCTCTGTTCCAGTCCTGGTGCAGAGAGTACGCCTGTAGGCACAGGTGATACGCTGTGGCACCATACCGTTGGGGTATGAACCAAGCACTGGCCGTGGCGCTAGCTCACTCGAGCTATGAGGCACTCTAGAATGGTTAAGTGCTAGGTACTACGAGGTAGTGGATACCATTTCGCAACTCGCCAGCGCTCTGGTGATGCGCCGCTGCTATACTGAAAATCGTGACCACTGAGTCCGGACTCTTGGAGACGGTGGTGTGTGCCACAGAGGCATCGAAGATGGGGCGGTGCTTGAAAGAAGTGCGTGAACCACCATGGCAAATCCAGCACATCTGACTCTACTCGCCCAGGGGGTCGTTGCCTGGAACCAGTGGAGAACCGAAAATCCTGGAATCCAACCGGATGTAACCGCAGTTGATTTGAGCGAGGCGAATCTAGACGGAGCTGACCTGAGTGAGGCCGACCTGAGCTTTGTTGATCTGAGCGGCTCCAATCTCAGTGCGGCGAACTTGAGCTACGCGCTTATCACTGACCGCTTGTACGAATTGGATCTGTGGCGGAACGAACCGGGCACACCAACCGGCGCCGGACCAGCCCAACCAGAAGAGGAGACAATGCCCGGACGGGTCGTGTTACGGCAGATGGATCTGCAGGGAGTTGATCTACGCCGGGCTGATTTGCGGGGGGCACGTCTTTGCCAGGCGAACCTGCGTGGCGCCAAGCTGAACCATACCACGATGAGAGGAGTTGATCTGAGAGGGTCAAATATGCGCAAGGTAACGCTGTGGGATACCGACTTGGACCATGCTAACCTGGAGGGAGTTGATTTGAGGGGAAGCGGGGTGCAAAAGGTCGACTTGTCCACCCAACAACCGGACGACACGTGGGTCCTCAATCTGAGCAAGGTGAACTTGAGCGGCGAAGATCTGGACTATGCGGATCTGTCCAATACCATCTTCAGAGGAGCCAACCTGAGCGGGGTCTGTTTTGACAGCGCGTTTCTGGCTGCTGCTGATTTGAGCGGAGCCGACCTCAGAGAAGCTAATCTGAGCCAGGCGACCTTGTCTCGAGCTACCTTAAGGAATGCGGTTCTCCACAAGGTTGACGCGACCTGGGCTGACCTGGATCAAGCCGACCTTACTGGTGCCGACCTATCCGAAGCGGATCTCTGCGGAGCAGATTTGAGCGGCGCCGTTCTGTTCCACTCCAATTTGCACCGAGCTATCTTCAGCGAATTCTCTCGTCGGAGAGAAGATAGGCCCTGGGCGAAATATCGACCGGCGACTCTTCAGGGTGCTGACTTGCATGGGGCTGACTTATCCGAAGCGGATCTTCGCGGTGCCAATTTGAGCGGAGCAAACCTGTAGCAAGCACGGGTGGACGGTGCCAATTTCCAGGGAGCGAACCTGCTTGGCATTCCCTGGACCGTTTGCATGACCTTAAAGACACAACCAGGTACAAACTTCTCAGGCGTCCACTGGGATCAGCCGGAGCAAGAAGAGCACTAGCACCGGTGAGCAATAGTGATCTGCTGCCGCTTCAGATGATCCCGAGTGGGTGATAGGTCATTGGGTGGACTACCTCCTCCTTGGTCCCTGGTGTTTCTTGATGTACCGGGGCCACCAATGGAACAGGGTAGTCGAGCGCACGAGATCTGGGCACTTCTGGAGAGCAACGCAGCCAGCAGCCTGGGCATCCTCGAGGGAGTCGATGGTGGCAAAGTGGCGATTGGCCAGGGCGGTGTTGGTCAGCGGCCAGAGGTGCTCGGCCGGTTGCAACTCTGGCGAATGAGCGGGAAGAAAGAGCAGATGCACATGCTCGGGCACGTGTACCCGAGGACTGGCGTGCCAGCCGGCACGGTCAAGGATCAGCACGATCTGCTTGGAGGAACCAGCGCCCACCTCCGCAGCGAAGGCCGCCAATTCTGCCTCAAACAGGGGAATGTTCACAGTCGAAGCCAAGTGGAAGATGGTGCGGCCGGAAGCCGGATGCACAAAGCCGACGAGGTAGCGCCACGCGTACCGATGCTCCACTGGGGCTATGGGTCGCTGGCCTGTTACTGTCCAGATCTTGTGTACAATTGGCTTGAGCCCAATACGATGTTCGTCGACAGCCCACAGTTCGACGGTCGCATGTGGGAAGGCCGTGGCGACGTCGCGTAGGAGGGGACGCAGGCGTCGCTTGAAGTCCGCTTGGGCCTGAGCGTCGGCTTGCACATGACGGGGTCGGGCATCAGCCGACGCGCGCCGACTCGACGCAGGTACCTCCAGCCGAGGTGGCGGCTAACTGGTCGCCCATGTCGCTGGCTGATCCATTCGGCGACTGTCCGACCTGTCCAGCGATCCCCCTCAGGTGCTGATCCTGCGCCCAACGCTGCCACTAACTCGTCCTGCTGCGGTGCGCTCAACAGCAGCGTGCCCGGCCGGGACTGATGACGCTGATCCTTAACTGCGTCAGGCCCACGCTCGTTGTAGCGACGAGCGATACGGCCAATCCAATACGCCGAATACCCGGAAATGCCTGCAATCACGGTAGCCGTGAGCCCACGCGCCAAAAGCCAGAGAAAGTGCCAACGACTGCGTTCGACTGGATCCTTCGCGCCTCGGTAGCGGCCTACAAGTTCATTTTCAGTCAAGTGCGGTTCAAGGTGAATATGTCGTGCCATGCCCTGGTTCTACAACATTACGGCCCAACGTAGTATCAGATCCTCGCGAACTTCTGCCCACCGATCGGGCCCTTTGGTATGGATATGCTCGGGTATGCTTGGATTTCGTCCGCTTGGAGGCTACACCTCAGGTGCAAGAGTTCCAAGGACTCAGCATTCCAGCGGCGTCGATCTTCATTACTTGGGTAAGGAGTGCGGCTCGGCTCTGGAAGCGGAGCAGCGCTGGGGGTTCCGGGCCTCCCCATTAGCTGATGCGTGCTCACAGGCACGTCCGCTCGGCCGAGCGCGGGTCGTCTATCAGTTCACCACTATGCAAGACTCCATCCATAGCTCGCCCACGCCAGGCGACGGTGGAGTCGTAGAACTCGGCCTCGGTATCTACGGTCGAGACAAGGATGCCGGCGGTGTGCGGCTGCAGGCGGCCAGTTATGACACCGTCAGGGCGTACAAAAAAGCTGGGCCAGCAGCTCTCCCGTGCACAGGAGTTGGGGCAGCTGATCCATACATAGTTGCTCGCCGCCGCCGCATGCATGGTCGCAGGCTGGATGATTTCGGGAATAGTCGAGCCGGTATTGAACTCCCAGTTCTCTGGTCCCACCGCCGCTTGCATCGACCGAAATCGCTCGGCGTTGATGTGCCCCGAGTGGTAGGAGTGGAATAGTAGCTGCACCCCTCTGCGCTTGTACTCACGGTACAGCTCGGGGTAGCGATTGTCGTAGCAGATGAGGGTGCCGCAGCGAACACCATCGATTTCGAAGACACAGAAGTGATTGCCAGGGCTGTAGTGGGCCAAGTCGCTACTCTGAGCAGACTCGTCGCCCGAGCAGAACCGCTTATCGTAGCGGTCGACGATCCGGCCCTGGTCGTTGATGATGTAGAGGCTATTGTGTGGCTTGTTGCCCGCGGACAGCCGATGAGTCGAGCCCAGGATCACCCACAGACCAAGCTCCTCAGCGTATTCGAGAATCTTCTCTGTGGACTCGGTAAGCACGTCCCAGTCGAAGCCCTCATAGGAAGGAAAATCTGCGCCTGCGTAGCCCGAGAGGGCAGCCTCTGGGAAGTGCACCACGTGCGCCCCCTGCTGTTTCGCCGACCTCATATGGTCCAGCACATAGCGCAGATTGCTGCGGATGGCGGCGTCAGTGGGAAACTGGCTGGTTGCCACTTGTATCTTCATTGCATAACTCTTCGTGGAAGTTGCGCGCAACCTCAGGCTGGCCAGAACCGGCCAGCACGACTTCAGTAGTATAGCACTGCTGTCCGATGGTTTTGTTAGGGGCAGTTAGTGGCATCCACCGCATGATTTGGACAGTAGGTATAGAACACGAGATACGGATCGTTTGTCGTCCCAAGTGGTTGAGTAGCAGTGTCTCTCAGGCGACTGGCGTGCTCCTCACACATCTGTTTTGTACAGTTATACCGTGTCGCACCGTAGTGTTGTAGTATGTCGCCCTGCCAAGCGGAGAGCATGCCCTCGGGAGCGGGTAACCATTCTACAACCGTGTCATACCAAGTCCGTTTCGGTCCTCATCGTTTGTGAATGCGTTTGGGTTGCTAGTGGAAGCATGTGATCAGGCGGACCAGCGGTGGTGTCGTAGTGCATCGCCTCAGCACGTCACAGCGATCCCAGAGGCCAGTGCCGCCAGCACGAGGGCCGGCCAGAAGCGGGTCGACGAAGAGCACCACGAGGGAAGCGGTGCCAAGGTTTACATCGGCAACAGAGGCAATCATTGTCAGCACGAGCGCGAGCACCGCTGTTCCGAGCCAGTGCCAGCGCGCTCCACGGACTGCCTGATGCACCGCATGGGCATACGCACCTGCACCAATCGCAATGAGA
>JBKQTH010000345.1:0-24096 GCA_052143275.1 Ktedonobacterales bacterium
ATCTCACAAGAGCATCGCGATCTGGTTGTCGAGAAGGCGCGCAAAGAGATGGAGCGACTCCGCGCCGAAGCCGAGCGCGAAATCGAGCGTGCCCGCATGAACGCTGAGGGTGAGATCGCGTCCATTCAGGATCAGCTGCTGGCACTCTCGAACGAGGTTCGAGCGGAGACCGAAGCCCGCCGCCACGATCTGGAAGGGCTGAAGAAGCTCGATCTGCTACAGGAGCAACGCTACCGCGAGCTCAAAGATTTTGAATATCACTTGCGGGACACCAATCCTGAACTACCCGAGATCTTCGAATCAGGCATGGGTGCGGAGGCCGTGCAATCGCTGCTCGAGGATATCGATCTTGACGAGCTGGCAGCCAAGCTCCGTTCCGAGATCGAATCTACCAGCGGCCAACGCCGTAAGAAGGCGACCAAGCGCCTGAATGTAGTCGAAGCATTCCGCAAATCGGGCAATCGTCCAGAATGGATGATTCTCTCGGTGCTGCCGGTGCTGCCGCCGGACCTGCGCCCCATGGTACAACTGGACGGCGGTCGCTTTGCTACCAGTGACCTCAATGATCTCTACCGCCGGGTAATTAACCGCAACAATCGTCTGAAGCGGCTGCTGGAGTTAGGCGCTCCGGAGATCATCATCCGCAATGAGAAGCGCATGCTTCAAGAGGCATGCGATGCACTCATTGATAATGGTCGACGCGGGCGTGCTGTGGCAGGTTCGGGCAATCACAAGCTCAAGAGTCTCTCCGACATGCTCAAGGGCAAACAAGGCCGCTTCCGGCAAAATCTGCTCGGCAAGCGTGTGGACTACTCCGGCCGCTCAGTCATCGTAGTTGGTCCAGATCTCAAGCTACATCAGTGTGGCTTGCCCAAGAAGATGGCGCTCGAGCTCTTCAAGCCGTTTGTCATGCGCAAACTGGTCGAGCAGGGATTGGCCCACAATATCAAGAGCGCCAAGCGTTTTGTAGAGCGCGTGCGCCCTGAGGTCTGGGACGTCCTTGAAGAAGTCATCCGTAACCATCCGGTGCTGCTAAACCGGGCGCCGACGCTGCACCGTCTGGGTATCCAGGCGTTTGAGGCGGTTCTGGTAGAGGGTAGCGCCATTCAGCTGCATCCCCTGGTCTGCTCGGCTTTCAACGCCGACTTCGACGGGGATCAGATGGCGGTACACGTGCCTCTGTCTGAGCGCGCTCAGGAGGAAGCCCGTACCCTAATGCTCTCTGCGCGCAACCTGTTGCATCCAGCACATGGTGAGCCGTCAATTGGTGCTTCGCAAGACATGGTACTCGGTTGCTATTACCTGACAATGGAGCGACCTGATTATCTGGCGAAGCGGTTGGCTGATGTGCATGAGAAATATCCAACAGCAGATGCCGCAGAACTGCGCAAGCGGGCGATACGGCGCTTCACCAGTGAGACTGAGGCGATCATGGCCTACAGCATGGACCAGATTCGCCTGCATGATCCTGTCAGCGTGCGCATCAATGCGGACCGCCTGTATGACGATACCGGAACTGGCCAGCCGATTTCCCGTGGCGAGCTGATAGAGACGACGGTGGGGCGCATTCTGTTTAATGATGCGCTGCCGGAGCGAATCCGCTTTAAGAATTCGCCCATGAAAAAAGACAACCTGAAGCAGGTTATCGCCGAGTGCTTCAAATATTACGGACGCGAGGCGACGGCCGAGCTGGCAGACAAGATCAAGCGTATTGGCTTTACCTACGCGACTAAAGCCGGCGCAAGCATCGCCATAAGCGATGTAGTGGTGCCACCTGAGCGGGAGCGGATCCTAGCCGAGGCCGACGTAAAGGTAACACAGCTTGAGGACGACTACCGGGATGGCCTGATCACCGACAATGAGCGCTATCGGCAGGTGGTGCAAATCTGGCAGGATGCTTCGGATAAGATCCAGACCTATGTGCAGCGCGTACTGGATCCATACGGCCCGATCTATACGATTGCCAACTCTGGAGCAACCAAAGCCAAGTTCCAGCAGATTCGCCAGCTCTCGGGCATGCGCGGTCTGATGGCTGATCCATCTGGCCGCATCATGGAGATTCCTGTCCGTGGCAACTTCCGAGACGGACTCACGGTCATGGAGTACTTTATCTCCAGTCATGGCGCCCGCAAGGGTCTAGCAGATACCGCGCTGCGTACGGCCGAGTCCGGCTATCTCACCCGCCGCCTGATCGATGTGGCTCAGGATGTAATCGTCCTGGTCGAGGACTGCGGAACCACAGAGGGTATCTGGATCACCGAACAGGATTCCAAGGATATGAGCGAGCCATTCCGCAACCGCTTGATTGGTCGCGTGTTGGCCGCTCCCGTACCTGGTTTTGGGCACATTGCTGTGGGCTCCGAGCTGGAAGACGATACCATAGACGAGATGATCGCCGCTGGCATCACTCAAGTCTACTGTCGGTCGGTCCTGCAGTGTCTGGCACCTCACGGCGTCTGCCGTATGTGCTACGGGCGTAGCCTAGGAGCAGGCAGGTTAGTCTCTATGGGCGACGCGGTCGGCATCATCGCGGCGCAATCCATCGGCGAGCCTGGAACGCAGCTGACCATGCGTACTTTCCATAGCGGCGGTATTGCTGGTGCCACAGATGATATTACGCAGGGTTTGCCGCGCGTCGAAGAGTTGTTCGAGTCCCGCGTGCCCAAGGATAAAGCGATCGTCAGCGAGATAGACGGCATTGTTGAAATCCAGATAGCCGACAACGGAGCTCGCCGAGTCAAAGTAGTCTCCGTGGATACAATCCTGGATGAATATCCTCTGCCCAAAGGAAGCCAGGTGCTTGTTCCAAGCGGTGAACATGTCGAGGCAGGCGATGTGATTGCGCGAATGCCGGCTGAGAGAGGGGCACCAGCGGAGAACCGGGAAGTGCGGGCACGATCGGCGGGCGAAGTGGACGCCGCCGCCAAGAATAAAATGGTAGTGCGGGCAGAAGAGCGTGACGAGCGGGATTATCCGATACCAGCTTCATCCAATATCATCGTCAAGGATGGAGAAACGGTACGTGGCTGTCAGCCATTGACCGGAGGGGTGGTGGATCCACAAGATGTCCTGCGAATCCTGGGTCGTGAAGCCGTACACTTCTATCTAGTGAAAGAGGTACAGAAAGTCTACCGCTCGACCGGTGTGTATATCAACGATAAACACATTGAGGTCATCGTGCGGCAAATGCTCCGCCGCGTGCGTATTGATGACCCTGGAGATACCGATCTGCTGCCAAATGATCTGGTAGATCGTTTCCATTATGAGGAAACGAATGCCCGAGTGTTGGCGGAAGGCGGCGAGCCGGCGACGGCGCAGACGGTGCTTCTAGGTGTGACCAAGGCATCTCTCAATACTGAGAGCTTCCTGTCTGCGGCCTCCTTCCAGGAAACTACTCGGGTGCTCACCGAAGCGGCGATCACCGGTGCCACGGATCACCTAGTGGGCCTGAAGGAAAACGTGATCATCGGTAAGCTGATCCCAGCCGGCACCGGGGTGGAGCAGCGTCGCGAACTTCGCGAAAAGCAGCGTGCTGAGCGTCTGGCCGCGGCTATGGCCAGCACCAACCTCGCGGCGTTTGGTCTAGGGGGCGGCACTCCAACCGGCCTGATCGCTGCGGAGAGCGAAGATGGCTACGAGAACCACAGTATAGTTGACAGTTTCCCTGAAGAATGATAGCATTGTAAAATGTGTGCCAGCAATGCTTCCCAGGTTTGTTGCCGGGGTATCCGATGGCACCCTATCTGAGGAGCATCTGGCGTACAGGCCGTATACCGTCAGAGATCGGTGAAAGAGACAACACATTGCCGACGATTAATCAGTTGGTCCGCAAAGGGCGCGGCAAGAAGGTCCGGAAAAGCAAGGCGCCTGCACTTCAGTTCTCCTACAATGCACTGAAGAACCGAACGCTGCGCATGCGCGGCGCTCCGCAGAAGCGTGGTGTCTGTACGCAGGTTCGTACGATGACGCCAAAGAAGCCGAACTCGGCGCTGCGCAAGATTGCGCGCGTGCGCCTGACCAATCAGTACGAGGTGACGGCCTATATTCCTGGAGAAGGGCACAACCTCCAGGAACACTCCGTCGTGCTAATTCGCGGTGGTCGTGTAAAGGACCTGCCTAGCGTCCGGTATCACATTGTGCGGGGCACACTAGACAGCGAGGGTGTGCAGAAACGCCGCCAGGGTCGCTCAAAGTATGGCGCGAAGCGTCCTAAGGCTGGGCAGGCAGCTGGCAAGCGCTGATTCTTTGGTCGAGCTGCCGGTGAGCTACCACCTTTGTAGGTAGTGTCTCACCGGCAAGAAGAAACCAGTTACTCTCGATACCCGAGGGTAACCAGGTCTTCGTATACCACGGCCAGGCGTGCCTGGCGTTGTTGGGTTTCCTCCGGTTCAGGGTGATCCCATATTTACTTTGGTTTACTGCGTGGATCACCCTGCATGAGTGCCGTGTTTGCACTCTACGCATATCGGATAGGCTCCCAACGAGTGGGGTGCCGGAGCTGTGCTCTGGTACCCTTCGCGCTGTCTAGCATCCTAATGGTTGGCCAACTCTTGAGTGAGTAGTTGAAAGGCAGAATCGAGCGTATGCCCCGACGTGGAACAGTACCGCATCGCGTCGTATTGCCGGACCCAAAGTTCAACAATCGTAACGTTACCCGGCTAGTTGGTCGCCTGATGTGGGACGGCAAACGCAGCTTGGCGGAGCGTATCATTTATGACGCACTTGATCTCATTGAACAGCGCGCCAAGCGCAGCCCGGTTGAAGTTTTCGAGCAGGCATTGCGCCAAGCAACGCCAATGCTGGAAGTTAAACCCCGGCGCGTGGGTGGATCTACCTACCAGGTGCCGGTTGAAATTCGCGGCGAGCGTAAGCTCGCGCTTGCCATGCGCTGGTTGATCGCTTCGGCGCGCAACCGCCCAGGCAAATCTATGGCTGAGAAGTTGGCCTCCGAGTTGATGGATGCCTCCAGCGGCCAGGGCGCGACTATTCGTAAGCGTGATGAAACCCATAAGATGGCGGAATCCAATAAGGCTTTCGCGCATTATCGCTGGTAACACAGCGGCCACGAGGAACCAATGGCCACCAGAGAATATCCGCTTGACAAGACGCGGAACATCGGCATTATCGCTCATATTGATGCGGGCAAAACCACCACAACTGAGCGCATTCTCTTCTACACCAAGAAGATCCACAAGATCGGCGAGGTGCATGAGGGCGGCGCAACCATGGACTGGATGCCTCAAGAACAAGAGCGCGGCATTACCATCACTTCGGCCGCAACCACCTGCTTCTGGCTAGGATATCGTATCAACATCATTGATACGCCCGGACACGTGGATTTCACCGCTGAGGTTGAACGTTCTCTGCGTGTGCTTGACGGCGGTGTCGTGGTCTTCGACGGCGTCGCCGGCGTCGAGCCCCAATCGGAAACGGTCTGGCGTCAAGCTGATAAATACCATGTTCCGCGCATCTGCTTTGTCAATAAGATGGATCGCACCGGCGCCAATTTCTGGCGCACGGTCGAGATGATTACTGAGCGTTTGAATGCCAAGCCGGCGCCAATTCAGATCCCAATTGGGGCCGAGGGCGGCTTCAAAGGCTACGTGGATTTGATTGAAGAGCAGGGCGTCACTTTTCTAGATGACCTAGGTACCAAGTCAGAAACAGCCGATATTCCTGTCGACCTGGTTGAAGATGCGCGCAGATATCGCGAAGCTTTGGTGGAAGCTGTCGTCGATACTGATGAAGAGCTTACGCTGAAATATCTAGAGGGTGAAGCGATCGGCAAGACCGAATTGCGCGCTGCCCTACGTCGCGCGACGATTGCGGGCAAGCTCGTACCTGTCCTCTGCGGCACCGCCCTGAAGAATAAAGGGGTGCAGGCAATGCTCGATGCCGTTGTAGCGTATTTGCCTTCACCTCTGGATATTCCAGCTCCGGTTGCGTCGTCGCTCAAAACCGATGATGATCGGACACTGGTTGTCTCCGATGACGCTGACTTTATCGCCCTTGCGTTCAAGGTGGTGGCCGATCCATTCGTCGGGCGTCTAACCTACTTCCGGGTCTATTCAGGTACACTGGCTGCTGGCTCTTATGCCTATAACGCGACCAAAGGCCAGAAAGAACGGATGAGCCGATTGCTGCAGATGCATGCCAATCATCGTGAGGACATCGAGCGAGTCTACTCTGGTGACATTTGCGCCGCTGTCGGTCTCAAGAACACCTTCACCGGCGATACACTCTGTGATCAGGACGACCCAGTGTTGCTGGAGTCCATTGTCTTTCCCCAGCCGGTCATTGCCATTGCGGTCGAGCCAAAGACCAAGGCTGACCAGGATAAGATGGGCATTGCTCTCAATCGGCTGGCCGAAGAAGATCCCACTTTCCGGGTGCATACCGATGAAGATTCCGGCCAGACAATCATCGAAGGCATGGGTGAGCTGCACCTGGAAGTCATCGTGGATCGCATGTTCCGCGAATTCAAGGTTGAGGCGAATGTAGGCCGTCCACAGGTCGCCTATCGTGAGACCATCACCAGGAATGCTCAGGCTGAGGGCCGCTTCGTGCGCCAGTCCGGCGGCCGGGGCCAGTACGGCGATGTGTGGATCCGAGTCGAACCTCTGGAGCGCGGCAAGGGTTTTGAATTCGTGAATGGCACTGTGGGCGGGTCGGTGCCTCGAGAATATATCAGGCCCACTGAAGAAGGCGTGCGCGAGACAATGGAGGTAGGGGTTGTAGCCGGCTATCCCATGGTGGATATTCGGGCGACGCTCTATGATGGGTCGTATCACGAGGTGGACTCGTCGGAGATGGCCTTCAAGACGGCTGGGTCAATGGGCTTTCGCAACGCAGTTTCAAAGGCTGACCCCGTGCTGTTAGAGCCCATAATGCTGGTGGAAGTCACTACGTCCGCTGACTTCTTTGGAGATGTGCTGGGCGATATCAACCGCCGGCGGGGTCTGATCCAGGGCTCAGAAGAGCGTGGCGGCTCACAGATTATTCGTGCTCATGTGCCGCTTGCTGAGATGTTTGGCTATGTGAACGAATTGCGCTCAATGACCAGCGGCCGCGCCTCATATTCAATGGAGTTCTCGCATTATGCTGAAGTTCCTCGCAACATTGCGGAGGAAGTCAAAGCTAAGTCGGCGGGTAGAGTCGTTAGGGCCTAAGCCCAGGTTAAGAAAGACCAAAGAAAAATGGCGAAGCAGAAGTTTGTGCGGGACAAGCCGCATGTGAATGTGGGGACGATTGGACATATTGACCACGGCAAGACCACGCTAACCGCCGCGATCACCAAGGTGCTCGCCAGCGCCAAGCTGGCCAACTATACCTCGTTTGACAAGATCGACAAGGCACCCGAGGAGCGCGAACGCGGCATCACCATTGCCATCGCCCACGTCGAGTACCAGACCGAGAAGCGCCACTATGCCCATGTGGATTGCCCCGGACATGCCGACTACATCAAGAACATGATCACCGGCGCAGCCCAGATGGACGGCGCCATCCTGGTGGTGAGCGCTCCCGACGGTCCCATGCCCCAGACCCGCGAGCATATCCTGCTGGCTCGGCAGGTCGAGGTCCCCGCCATGGTGGTCTTCCTCAACAAAGTCGATATGATGGACGACGAGGAACTGCTCGAACTGGTCGAGCTGGAGGTCCGCGAACTGCTCTCGCGCTACAACTTCCCCGGCGATGACGTCCCCGTCATCCGCGGCTCCGCGCTGCAGGCGCTGGAGAGCACCGGGGATCTCTCCCGCAGCGACCCCGGAGCCAAGCCCATCTGGGACCTGATGGATGCGGTGGACACCTACATCCCCACTCCCCCTCGTCCCATCGATAAGCCCTTCCTCATGCCCATCGAGGATGTCTTCTCCATCAAGGGCCGCGGCACCGTGGTCACCGGCCGCATCGAGCGCGGCACCGTCAAGGTGGGCGAAAACGTCGAGATCGTCGGCTTCAGCGAGGCCTTGCGCAGCGTCACCTGCACCGGGGTGGAGATGTTCCAAAAGACCCTGGATCAGGGCGAGGCCGGCGATAATGTGGGCTGTTTGCTCCGCGGGGTGGAGCGCGCCGAGGTCGAGCGGGGCCAGGTGTTGGCCAAGCCCGGCAGTATCAAGCCCCATACCCGCTTTGCCGCTCAGGTCTATGTCCTCTCCAAGGAGGAAGGCGGCCGCCATACTCCCTTCTTCAATGGGTATCGTCCCCAGTTCTACATCCGCACCACCGATGTCACCGGGGCCTTGCACCTGCCCGAAGGCGTCGAGATGATCCTGCCCGGCGATAATGTCACCATCGAAGTCGAGCTCATTACCCCGGTCGCTCTGGAAGAGGGCAGCCGCTTCGCCATCCGCGAAGGCGGCCGCACCGTCGGCGCCGGCGCCGTCACCAAGGTCATGGGCTAAACGTTAACTGGCCCCGTTTCCAATATGGAAACGGGGCCAGTCATTGGTTATTCGCCAATATTTTAATAGGTGTTTCAGTTGACTTGGTAACTGATGTAGCCAGGTCAGACGTCGTAACAGTGAAGTTCTATATCCGCGCAGCAAAGAAAGAGCGCACATGGCTACTATAGCAAAACAGCGCATACGTATCCGGTTAAAGGCGTATGACCACCGGATCCTAGATCAGTCCGCGGCTCAGATCGTGGACACAGCGCAAAATACCGGCGCGCGTGTCTCCGGTCCAGTGCCGCTGCCCACGGAGATAGCCAAGTACACCGTACTGCGTTCTCCATTTATCGATAAGGACTCGCGCGAGCAATTCGAAATCCGAACCCATAAGCGGTTGATTGACATCGTCGAGCCGACGCCTAAGACAGTTGAGGCTCTCACTCGTCTCAATCTACCAGCGGGTGTGGATATCGAGATCAAGCTCTAGCGAGTACACCAGCCGGCAACTGTTGCCGGTGTGCGGTGCCGGCACAGGGAGCATAATGTCTGGATGGCGCGAATTGCGCCGCGTGTCTGCCGGGAAAATTCCCACGGGATGTTGGAGCGGGCACGTCCACGGAGGGTTCACAGGGTTAACGCTGGTATAGAGGCGTGGCAACAGACATTTAGCGCCTTGTTCTCGTGCGGCGCAGGAGAAATAGACATGTTGAGTGGATTGCTCGGTCGAAAAGTAGGCATGACTCAGATCTTCGGAAGCAGGGGCGAGGCAATTCCGGTCACTGTGATTGAGGCCGGTCCATGCACGGTAACTCAGGTAAAAGTGGTGCCTTTGGATGGCTATGAGGCGGTTCAACTAGGATTTGGGGAAGCCAAACTCAAGCAAACGAAGCGCCCGGCGCTCGGGCATCTTGGGCACACACTGCCTCAGACGCCGGCACAGCGTAAGCGGCAGCAGATCGCGCAGGCCAAGGCTCGTCAAGAGGCACGCAGCAAGACTGCGGCCCCTACGGCCACGGAAACCGAGGCCGACGAGGCGGAGTCCGCCCCTGCCAAGGGTAGCTCCAGAGGAGGCACCAAGCGCAGGCGCGGTACCGGCCAGGCGCTTGGCCCCTTCAAGGTGCTGCGCGAAGTCAGGGTCCTTGGTGGGGAAAACTTAAGCGTCGGAGACAAAGTCGATGCGGCCATGTTCAGTGTTGGCGAACGGGTAGATGTCATAGGCACATCGAAGGGGCGCGGTTTCGCCGGAGTGATGAAGCGGCATGGCTTCCACGGCGGCCAGCGCACACACGGCCAATCGGATCGACTACGTGCCCCTGGGTCGATTGGGCCTGGTACCACTCCGGGACGTGTGCTCAAGGGCACGCGTATGGCCGGCCACATGGGTAACGATCGTGTAACCATCAAAGAACTCGAAGTAGTGCAGGCCGATGCGGAGCGCAACCTGTTGCTGGTCAAGGGTTCAGTTCCCGGCCCGAACGGCGGACTGGTGATGATTCATAAGGGCGCCCAACAGATGGCGCTGGCTTCCCGGAGCGGCTCGGAGAGTTCGCCCCGGCAGCGCCCCTAGTGGCAGGTTAGGAGACGTTATTCATGCCCTACGCGAACGTATACGATATGGATGGAAATGTCGTACGAGAAGAGCAGCTCGACTCCTATGTATTCGGCGCCCCGATTAACGTTGGTCTGTTGCACCAGGTAGTCACTTCGCAGCTGGTCAACCGCCGTCAGGGCACCGCCGATACCAAGACCCGCGCTGAAGTGAGCGGTGGAGGTAAGAAGCCCTACCGCCAGAAAGGCACGGGCCGAGCACGGCAGGGTTCTTCCCGTGCGCCTCAGTGGCGTGGTGGCGGTACCGTTTTTGGCCCGCAGCCGCATTCCTACGAACGCCGGGTCCCACGGAAGATCAGGCGAGTCGCGATACGTGCGGCGCTCTCCGATATGGCCGCCAATGGCCGGATCCTCCTGATGGAAGAGCTGGCATTTGAGACTCCGCAGACCCGTGATATGGAGACTCTCCTGCAGAATCTGCCACTGGATCGACATGTACTGTTGCTGATGCCCGAGCGAGATGAAAATGTCATTCTTTCAGCTCGCAATCTTCATCGCATCAAGCTCGCCCATGTAGACTCCACTAACGTGGTCGAGATTCTTAAGTACGACCATCTGTTGATGCCGGTAGCAACGCTCAGCCGCCTGGTTGAGTTATTTGGAGAAGCTGCCGACGATGCATTGCAGATGAAACGCCATCCACTGGTGGTAGCGCGCCGGCAGGCTCGCCGAGCAGCAGTCGCTGCCAAGGCCGCCGAAGCTGCCAAGGCCGCCGAAGCTGCCAAGGCCGCCAAGGCCGCTACCACTCCGGCGCAACGTCGCACTGTGGCCCCGGCAAAGAGAAGTGCGGCTGGTGCCAAGGTGGAAGACAAGGCGGGGACCAGAGATAAGCCAGCCAAAACTGGCATCAGTGAATCCCAAGACAAGCCCGACACCGCCAGTGCTGAGACCTCGGAGCCTGAAGCCAGATCCAGCGAGCGCACCGACCGCGGCAAGAGCCGGAGCCGGGAGGAGTAATCAATGGAAATTACCGAAGTAATCCGGAACGGCATCATCAGTGAAAAGAGCGTTTACCTGCAGAATACCGTACGGGATGGTGGGAAACGCGACGGCGAAATTGTGCCACGCTACACCTTCAAGGTGGCGCTTGAAGCCAACAAGTATGAGATCAAAGCCGCGGTCGAGGAGATGTTTGGAGTCAGGGTGGTACGGGTCAACACCATGCGCGTGCCCGGGAAAAGGCGTACGCTTAACACCCGTAAGGGAATCTTCCATAAGGAAGCCCGCCCGTGGAAAAAGGCCGTTGTAACATTAGCCGCCGGTCAGTCGATCACCGAGTTGCACCCATAGGCTGCAGGCTGGAGAGGAAGCGAGAATGCCTATTCGCATATACCGGCCGACGTCGCCTGGACGGCGCGGCATGTCAGTCTCCACATTTGAGGAGATCACGCGCTCGAAACCTGAGCGCTCGCTGATTAGCAAGAAAAACTCAAAGGCCGGGCGCAATAACCAGGGGCGTATCACGCAACGGCGCCGGGGAGCCGGCGTCAAGCAGCGCTATCGTATCATCGACTTCAAGCGCAATAAGTTCGGCGTTCCGGCCAAAGTCTTCTCGATTGAGTATGACCCGAACCGCTCGGCGCGCATCGCCTTGCTGCACTACGTAGACGGCGAGAAACGCTACATCCTGGCGCCAAACGGCCTAAAAGTTGGCGACCGTGTGATGAGCGGTCCCGAGGCGGAGATCCGCGTCGGCAACGCGCTGCCGCTCAAAAATATCCCTACCGGCACCGTGATCCATAATCTGGAACTGTATCCCGGCAAAGGCGGGCAGATGGTCCGCAGCGCCGGCGGCGCTGCCCAGCTCATGGCTAAAGAGGGTGACTACGCTCAGGTGCGTTTACCTTCGGGCGAGCAGCGGCTGGTTCACATAAGCTGTATCGCTACCATTGGGCAGGTAGGCAATCTCGATCACGAGAATGTCTCCATTGGTAAGGCTGGTCGGTCTCGCCTGATGGGACGCCGGCCGCACGTGCGCGGCTCGGTAATGAATCCGGTAGATCACCCACACGGTGGAGGCGAGGGGCGCCATCCAATCGGCGGCCAGCCACAGACCCCCTGGGGTAAACCGGCAATGGGTTACCGGACTCGCCACAACAAGCGCACTGAAAAGTTCATTGTCCGCCGCCGTAATGCTGGCAGGGGCCGATAGCTGGGCCGAGGAGAGTAGAGTAAAATGTCACGTTCGACCAAAAAGGGCCCATATATTCATCCCTCGCTGCTCAAGAGAGTGCAGGTGATGGCACGAGGTGGCGACAAGCGCGTTATCAAGACCTGGTCGCGCGCTTCAACTGTGATACCACAGATGGTGGGCCTCACCATTGGCGTCCACAATGGAAAACAGCATGTGCCGATCTATATTACCGAAAATATGGTAGGGCATAAGTTAGGCGAGTTTGCGCCGACGCGCCACTTCCGCGGTCATGCGGGCGGAAAAAGCGAGCGTACCACGTCGGTGCGCTAGGGGGGAGGAGTGAGAAGACATGCAGCCAACATGGGCAGTTGCTAGAAATGTAGGTCACCCGCCCCGCAAAGTGCGGCGGGTGACCGAGGCAATCAAGGGGCGTACCGTACCAGAGGCGCTGGCTATTCTAAAGTTCCTGCCGAACCTGCCGGCACGCGACGTCTATAGGGTGGTAGCTTCGGCGGCCGCCAACGCAGAGAACAATTATAGCGTAGATCCCGGTGATCTCTGGGTGATCAATGCGGTTGCCGACGAGGCGCGCTCGCTTAAGCGCTTCCGCGTGCGCTCACATGGCCGTGGTTCCCGAATTATACGGCGCAGCACCCACATCACCGTCTACGTCTCGGATGATCCAGCAGACTTGCCGCGCAGCATTCGTGGCCGGCGCTAACTGGAAGCAGGGGAGGTTTTTGCTTGGGGCATAAAGTTAATCCGAATGGCTTCCGGCTAGGCGTCATCAAGGGGTGGGAGTCTCGCTGGTATGCTAACCGCAACTATAAAGATCTGGTCCTTGAAGATAGTAAGTTGCGCCAACTCATTATGAAGCGGCTGGCTAACGCCAGTGTCTCGCGAGTCGAGATTGAGCGGGTGGCCAGCACCCAAATCAGTATCGCCATTCATACCGCCAAGCCTGGCATCGTGATCGGCAAGAGTGGCGAGAGCGTTGAGCGACTGCGCCAGGCGTTGGAAGCCATGACCAAAAAGGATGATGTCGCCAAAAAGGTGCGGCTCTCCATCCTGGAAATCCGTAACCCTGAGGTAGATGCTACCCTGGTAGGACGCTCAATCGCCGAACAGATCGAGAAGCGAGTCTCCTTCCGGCGGGCCATGAAGCAAGCGGTGCAAAAGGCAATGCGTGGAGGAGCCAAGGGCATCAAGGTGGTCGTGGGGGGCCGACTGGGCGGCGCGGAAATCGCCCGTACCGAGAAAGAAGTCGAGGGGAGCGTCCCGCTTCAGACTCTTCGAGCCAACATCGATTACGGTCTCGCTGAGGCGCACACGACATTTGGCGTCATTGGGATCAAGGTTTGGATCTATCATGGGGACATTCTGCCGGAGCGGCAGCATGCCGAAGGCTTACGCGCGGCCGACACTAATGTAGTGCCGGCGGGTGAGCGAAGCGAACGAGCGCCACACCCGGCAAACGAGCGGCCGGGGCGCCCTCGAGGCGAACGCAGCCCCCGGCCCACTGGAGGTGGTGGTGAGCGCGGAGGTCGCAGCCCCCGGCCCACTGGAGGTGGTGGTGAGCGCGGCCCTCGACCACAACGGCCGGCAGGTTCTGGCGCTCAAGCTGCTCCTACCAGTCGCAGGGTCAGTACGGAGACAGGAGGAGGTGCTGGAGAAGTCACAGCGCCCAATCCTCCCAGCGAGCCGCCAGCCGAGTAAAACGAAGAGAGAGATGCAATGTTATTGTCACCATCCCGGTCAAAGCATCGCAAGCAGCATCGCGGTCGCATGCGTGGCACCGCCCATCGCGGTAATACCATAGCCTTTGGTGAGTTTGCTTTGCAAGCGCTGGAGCCAGTGTGGCTCGAAGCGCGACAGATTGAGGCCGCTCGCATCGCCATGAACCGCTACATCAAACGTGGAGGCAAGGTGTGGATTCGGGTATTCCCTGACAAGCCAGTGTCAGCCAAACCTGCCGAGACGCGCATGGGTTCTGGTAAGGGCGCACCTGACCACTGGGTTGCGGTTGTGAAACCTGGTCGCATCCTCTTCGAGTTGGGCGGAGTTCGCGAGGAGATTGCCAAAGAAGCCATGCGTCTAGCCTCAAACAAACTGCCGATCAGGACGAAGTTTCTCGTCCGCCAACAAGAACAGCAGGAGGCAGAGAGTGTCGAGGCTTAGGGATCAACGGCGTGAGATCCACACCATGGACCTCACGGTGGCCGAGCAGGCATTGGCGGAGCGACGGCGTACTCTTTTTGAGCTGCGTCTGCAAAAAGAGCGCGGCGAAGTGAAAAATAACCGGCAGTTCCCTCAGCTCAAGAAGGAAATAGCTCGGCTGCTGCAGCATATTGGCGAGTTGAACGATGTAGCCTTCCTGGCAGAGACCGAAGGTAGCGAAGAGACCGAGGGCGGCGACGTGACGGAGAGCGACGAAGAGACCGAGGGTGCTTCTCCGGTAGTGACGGCGGATGAGGACTAGAGGACTAAAGGCAATGAGTACAGGTACAAGTTCTTCCGGCGCCACTGACGGCGTCCAGAGCCAGGAGCGGGAGCATAAACACCGGCAGCAGAAGGTTGGCCGTGTCACCAGCGATAAGATGCAGAAAACGATCGTTGTAAGCATCGAATCGCTCAAGCGAGATCGTATCTACAAGCGAACGTACAAATTCACCAACAAATTCAAGGCGCATGACGAAGAGAATACTGCTCGCATTGGCGACATCGTCCGCATCGAAGAGACGCGTCCCCTCAGCAAAGAAAAGCACTGGCGGCTAGTCGAGATCATCCAACGCGCGGTGCAGGTGAGACCGGTCGAAGAGGTGGTCGCCGAGCTTGAGCCGGAATTGGAAGACGAGGAGCGCTAAGATATGATTCAGCCACAGACACGGCTCAAGGTGGCCGATAACACGGGTGCCAAAGAGATCATGTGCATTCGCATTCTTGGCGGTTCGGCCAAGAAGTCTGCCGAGGTTGGCGATATCATCAAAGCTTCTGTCAAGCAGGCTCAGCCAAATGGAGCGGTAAAAAAGGGCGAGGTCGTCAACGCTGTGGTAGTGCGAGTAGCCAAAGGTTACCCGCGACCAGATGGAAGCTATATTCGGTTCGATGACAACGCCGCGGTTATCATTTCCGCTGGCAATAACCCACGCGGTACGCGTATCTTTGGGCCGGTTGCTCGCGAGTTGCGTGACCGAAATTTCATGCGAATCGTCTCACTTGCGCCTGAGGTGCTGTAGTGATACTCATCGACCAGCTCAAGTAATGGTAGATACGTTTTGCGCGATACTTCGATACTTTATCTAGGCCAAAGGGCATGGGGAGAGATTAGATTAGATGGCACAGAATTCGAAGGAGCAAAAACCCCTGCACCTGGCCAAGCTGCATGTGCATAAGGGGGACACCGTCCTGATCCTGGCGGGCAAAGACCGCGGCAAAACTGGGAAGGTGTTACGCTCACTGCCTCGTGAGAACAAAGTAATCGTCGAGGGATTGAACATTGCCAAAAAGCATATGCGCGCTGGCCGAGGTGTCATGCAATCGGGCATCATCGAGAAACCAATGCCGATACATTCCTCTAACGTCATGGTGCAATGCACCGAATGCGGCAAGCCGACCCGGATCGCACATGAGCGCGTCATAATGGGGGTAGACCAGAAGCTCCGAACGCGCCGCGTCTGTAAGCAATGTGGCAAGCCGATTCAGGAACATACGAGGGATTAACCGTGACAACTACACCCCGATTGCGCGAAAAATACCTTAACGAAGTCGTACCCGCGTTGACAAAAGAATTCGGTTACGACAACGTGATGCAGGTGCCCGGCCTGCACAAAGTGGTCATCAATATCGGTATGGGGGAAGCCCTGCAGAACGCAAAGGCAATGGACAATGCGGTACGGGATCTAAGCGAGATTACTGGACAACGACCGGTCGTCACTCGCGCCAAGCGTTCGGTAGCAGCTTTCAAATTGCGGGAAGGCAATGCGATTGGCTGCATGGTTACACTGCGGGGCCAACGCATGTACGACTTTTTAGATAAGCTGATAAACGTGGCGCTGCCCCGACTACGCGATTTCCAAGGTGTCTCGGCTGACTCCTTCGATGGAAGGGGAAACTACACCCTTGGTATTCGCGAACAACTTGTCTTTCCAGAGATAAACTACGACCAGATTGACAAAGTGCGTGGTATGGAGGTCACAGTGGTAACGACGGCTCGCTCCGATGAGGAAGGCCGCCGCCTGCTCAAGCTCCTGGGAATGCCGTTCAAGGGCAAGTAGCCACTTGACGATATCTGAATATATCGTTTAATCGTTTAATCTTTTTACATTTTCCGCGAGAGCGGGACAAAGGGACCGGAAACCGGCAAGGCCCACTTGAAGATATCGGGTGGGTTCACAAAAAACGAACGAGGCGGGTCGAAGCCCGGTCTCTCGCCCTGGAGGGGGCAACGATGGCAAAAATCTCAATGATCGTCAAGTCCCAACGCAAGCCCAAGTACAAGGTTCAGCAGCACAATCGCTGCAGCATTTGCGGACGCCCACGCGCCTACATGCGCAAATTTGGTTTGTGCCGCATCTGTTTCCGCGAGAGGGCTGTGCGAGGCGAACTGCCAGGCGTAACCAAATCTAGCTGGTAGACAAGCAAGGAGAGTTCGCTATGAACATGACTGATCCTATTGCGGATATGCTGACCCGTCTCCGCAACGCAATCATGGCACGCCATACCCGAGTGATGATTCCAGCCTCCAATATGAAGATTGCGATTGCGCAGATTCTCAAAGAAGAAGGCTACATCAAGGATTATGACGTGGTACAGGATACGCCACAGGGTACGATCAGGCTTACGCTGCGCTATGTCGATAAGCGCCCGGTGCTAACTCAGCTCAAGCGTGTCAGCAAGCCTGGACTGCGCGTCTATACACGCCGCGACTCAATTCCCCGGGTACGTGGCGGCCTGGGAACCGCTATTCTCTCGACGCCACAAGGGTTGATGACAGGCCGTAAGGCGTACCAGCTTGGTCTGGGCGGCGAAGTGGTCTGCTATGTCTGGTAAAGGAGGCTGCAGATATGTCGCGTATCGGTAAGGTACCTATTACCGTGCCGTCCGGCGTGAAGGTTGAAGTGGCTCCGGGAAATGTCATTACCGTTTCCGGTCCTAAAGGCAAGCTTACCCGCAACTTCCCGGAGATGCTTACATTCCAGCAAGAGAACGGCGTGATAACCGTTACTCGCCCGGACGATACGCCGTCAAACCGTGCTCTTCATGGCCTGTCGCGCACGCTACTTGCTAATATGGTCACTGGTGTCCGGGACGGATTTAGTAAGAGCATGGAGTTGCAAGGAGTTGGATACCGCGTGGCCAAAGTGGGCGAGAATCTGATGTTCCAGGTTGGGTATTCGCACCCTGTTCAAGTTAACCCGCCACCTGGTATCTCCTTCACCGTGGAAAGCAATACCAGGCTCAGCGTTAGTGGTATTGACAAGCAGGTTGTAGGACAGGTCGCCGCCAACATACGTTCGATCCGGAAGCCGGAACCCTATAAGGGCAAGGGAATCCGCTATACAGGCGAGGTGGTTCGTCTGAAAGCCGGTAAAGCCGGCAAGGTCGGCGGTAAGAAGAAGTAATCAGGCAGAGAATATCTATGATTAAGAAGCAATACGCGAACCAATCGCGACTGCGGCGGCACCAGCGGGTGCGCAAAAAACTCGCGGGCTCAACGATCAGGCCACGGCTTTCGGTTTTTCGTTCAGGCAATCAGATCTATGCGCAGATAATCGATGACATTTCCAGCCGTACCGTCGCGGCAGCTTCGTCGCGCGACACGGAACTAGCCGATGTCTTGCAGTCGGTAACTGCGACCCCGCAATCTGATGACCTACCAGACTCCCTCAAGGGAATCGTCACCAACCGGCGCGTACATCAGGCCCGAGCCGTAGGTCACTTGATCGCACAGCGTGCCAAGGCGCTCGGTATCGAGCGAGTGGTGTTTGATCGCGGCGGTTACATTTACCACGGTCGTGTGGCGGCGCTTGCTCAGGGCGCCCGCGAAGGTGGGCTTGACTTTTAGGTCTTTTAGGGACGCGAGGTAGAACATGCCAAAAATTGACGCAAACCGGCTTAACCTGGAGGAGACAGTTGTCCAGATCGCCCGCGTCTCGAAGGTAGTCAAAGGTGGTCGTCGCTTTAGTTATCGCGCACTAGTCGTGGTCGGTGATCGAGCTGGCCATGTCGGTGTCGGATTGGGCAAGGCGGGTGAAGTCCCTGATGCCATCAAGAAGGGTGTCGAAGATGCTAAGAAGCATCTCATCGAAGTACCGCTGGTGGGAACGACCATTCCATTTATGGTTCGCCATAACTTCTCTGCCTCCGAGGTACTGCTGAAACCTGCCCTCCCTGGCACCGGGGTAATAGCCGGCGGCGCTGTCCGTGCTGTAGTTGAAGCTGCCGGCATACGGGACATTCTGACAAAATCGCTAGGTAGCTCTAACTCGTTGAATACGGTGTTAGCCGCACTCGGAGCACTCACCGACCTTCGCTCCTTCGATACCGAGGCGATCCGCCGTGGGCGGCCTCTAGCCGACATAGTCGGCCGGAAGCGGGCGTCACAGATAGCCGCCTCTACTGCTGAAGCCGCCGCTTATGTACCTCCCGAGCGAGAGGTGCGCGAAGAGCGTGGCACCAGAAGTGACCGGGGTGGGCGCGGTGAGCGGGGTGAGCGTTCAACCAGCGGCGAAGGAGGAACTGGCCGTGGAGGTGGTAGTCGGGGCCCCGGTGGCCGTGGATCCAGCGGCCCCGGTGGAGCACGCACTGGAAGTCGCGGTCCAGGTGGTCCGCGCCGATCGTGAAACTGGCTTTAGAAAAACAACCTACATGACTCAGTTGGCATTCGACTAGAAGGGATGCCGCAGTAAGTGTTACAATGGCGATTGGAGCAAGAATAGCATGGCGAAGCTGCGTATTACTTATACGAAGAGCTCCATCGGCTATAATGAAAAACAGCGTGCGACCGTTGAGGCACTCGGCCTTCGTAAGCTGCAGCAAGTCGTGGAGCATGCGGATACTCCGGTGATTCGAGGCATGGTGAAGAAAGTCAACCATCTGGTGCGGGTAGAGGAGGTAGCTGAGTGAGACTCTCTGATCTTCAGCCGAATCCTGGCTCGCGCAGACCGCGTAAACGCCTGGGTCGAGGTCCGGGTTCTGGCCTGGGCAAGACCTCTGGTCGCGGCCAGAAGGGCCAGAAAGCCCGTACTGGGCACAAGAATGTGCCGGCGTATTTTGAGGGCGGCCAGAACCGATTCTCACAACGCATGCCTTACTTGGGGGGATTTAAGAATCCTTTCCGCAAGGAGTACACTGTGGTGAATCTTGGCGATCTCTCGGTCTTCGAGTCGGGAGCCAACGTCACCAGCGAGACTCTGGCAGAGAAGGGCTTGATTCGTCAATCGGCTGCCAAGGGTATGCTCAAAGTTCTGGGCCAGGGCACCGTGGATCGACCACTCAAGGTAACCGCACATAAAGTCTCGACCTCGGCGCGCGAGCAAATCATCGCCGCGGGCGGCAGCGTCTCTTTGATTGAGATTCCGTCTCATCCAAAGACGAAACGTGCCAAGAAATCTCAATCTCAAGAGGCATAACCGGCAGTCAGCGTAGGTCACTATGGCCGGTGTGCCTCGCTCCGACACTCTGTGGTGGAGGCAAGCATGTGGACCCGCTTACGTAGCGTCTGGACGATTCCTGACCTGCGCAAGAAGATTCTTTTTACTCTTGGAATGCTTCTGATCTTCCGAGTAGTGGCCAGCGTGCCCGTACCCGGTATCGATCCGACGGCGCTCAGCCAGTATTTGAACCAGAATGGTGGCAATCTCAACCAGGTCTTTGGCTTGCTTGACATTTTCTCCGGCGGCTCGCTGGCAAAGAATTTCTCTGTCCTCGCTCTGGGGCTGTATCCCTACATTACTGCGTCTATCGTGGTTCAGCTTCTGCAGCCGATTATCCCCCAGCTGGAAGCTCTCGCCCGCGAAGGTGAGGCAGGCCAGAACCGAATTGCGCAGATCCAGCGCTATATCACGGTTCCGCTTGCCTTGCTGCAAGCCTTTGGCCAGATGGCACTCTTGGTCAATATTGGCGCCATCCCCGCAACGCAGTTTAATCTTTTCAACGGCGATGCCTTCCTGCCAACGGTGACTACATTAGCAACGCTTACCGCAGGAACTATGTTCATGGTGTGGCTTGGCGAGCTGATCACCGAGAACGGCATCGGGAATGGTATCTCGATCCTCATCTTGGCCAATATTCTGGTGTCGATTCCACAATTGATCGGCTCAGCGCTGGTGAGCAGCAGCAGCACCGGCGGCGGGATCAGCAGCGGCTCGTTGACCGAGATCCTCTTCCTGGGTGGACTTGGACTGGCCATGATCTTTTCGATGGTCTGCGTCTACCAGGCGCAACGTCGCGTGCCGGTGCAGTACCCGACCAAGCGCCGCTTCCTATCGGGAGTGCGTAGCGGCCAGCAGTCAACCTATATTCCGCTGCAGATCAACAGCGCTGGAATGATCCCGATTATCTTTGCCCAGTCCATCCTATTGCTTCCTACAGTGCTCTCGAACTTCCTGACCTATAGTACGCACAAGGGTCTTTCAAACTTCTTCAATCAGATTCGCTTAATCCTAGATCCGTCACAGACGATCTACTGGGTCTTCTTTGGTATCCTGGTAGCACTCTTCACGTTCTTCTACGCCACCGTCATATGGGAACAGCAGAAGATGGCGGAGAACTTGCAGAGACAGGGTGCGTATATACCAGGAATCCGCCCGGGACCCTCTACCGATATATATCTGCGCAAAATTCTCTACCGCATCACGTTGGGTGGGGCTCTATTCTTAGGGGTAGTAGCGATTGTACCGGCGTTCTTCAATTCGAACACCAGTATTTCCAGTAGTCTGTCGGCAGCTTCACTGCTCATTGTCGTCGGCGTAGTTATGGACACAATGAAGCAGATCGAGGCCCAGATGGTGATGCGCAACTACTCAGGCTTCCTGAACTAGGCATATGCTACCCTCAGGCGGGGGTAGCACACGTATTCCCGACCTCGACGAATATCCGCCACAATGGCGTGGCGGGCTTGCCCCCATACTATTGTTGTCCTGGGGGATACGCGGAGGATAGTCGAGTATGAACATCATGCTTATCGGCCCTCAGGGCAGCGGCAAGGGCACGCAGGCGCAACTCCTGGAAGAACAACTAAACCTCAAGGCATGCGCCAGTGGCGAGTTGTTGCGTGATGCTATTGCTCGTGGAACGCCGCTTGGTATGGAGGCCAAGCCTTACTATGACAATGGTGACCTTGTGCCGGACGAGGTGGTAGCAAGACTGGTCCTCGAACGTCTCAAGGAACTGAAAGGTGCTGACGGCATTATCCTGGATGGATTCCCCAGAACTATTGCTCAGGCAAAAATCCTTGACCGCCTTCTAACCCAGGTCGGCCAACGTATAAACGTGGTCTTCTATCTCGAGGTGCCGCGAGAGGTTCTACTGGACCGTCTCGGGGGGCGTTATCTGTGCCGCGCACACAATCACGTCTGGAATATCAAGACTCATCCAACCAAGGTTCCTGGAATCTGCGACTACGACGGCAGCGAGCTGTATCAGCGCTCCGACGACACGGGTGAGGCGATTGCTCGCCGGCTGGATGTTTTCTTTACCGAGACCATCCAGCTGCTCAATTACTACGAGGCGCAGCACAAGCTGGTGCGTATCGATGGGCAGAAAAGTATCGAGGAAGTTCATCGCCAGATCATGGAGAGCCTGCAAAATATGAATCTGAACCAGTCGCCTGACAGCCGCTGGCGGCGACTGTGGCATCAGATCAGCAACGTTCTACCATCAAATCACTAACGCTTATCGGGCCTGTGGCAAAGAGCAGCAAGGACAATCACTACATGGCAATTGCTTATCGGAGTAGGACTGAGATCGCAAGCATTCGCCGCGCTGGACAGGTAGTAACCGAAATACTGGCTATACTTCAAGCTGCAGTGCGCCCTGGTATAACAACCGGTGAGCTCGACGAGATTGCTGCCAACGAATTGAAGATTCGTGGCGCCACTTCAAACTTCAAAGGCTATCGGCCAGCCAAAGGAGTGCCGCCGTTTCCCGGTATAATTTGTAGCTCAGTAAACGATGAGATCGTACATGGAATACCCGGCAAGCGGCTTCTGGTGGATGGTGATATCATTGCCATAGACTTTGGCGCCGTGGTGGATGGCTGGCATGGCGACTCGGCAATTACGGTCCCGGTGGGGACCATAAACGAAGAGTCACAGCATCTCCTAAAAGTTACGCAAGAGGCGCTATACCGTGGCATTGCCGCGGTGCAGCCCAACAAACGAGTACTTGACATCAGCCGGGCCATACAAGAATATGTCGAGGGAGAAGGCTGCTCAGTGGTACGCCAGTACGGCGGGCACGGCATCGGGCGAGCGCTGCACGAAGATCCATGGATCCCTAACTACTTGGAACCCGGCCAGTCTAATCCACTCCTGCGGCCGGGCATGGTTTTCTGTGTTGAACCGATGGTGAATCTCGGTGGTGCTGCAACTCGCGAGCTTAGCGATCACTGGACAGTCTGCACCGCCGACGGCAGTCGCTCGGCGCATTATGAGCACACCGTCGCTGTGACTTCGGAGGGCGCCGAAATCTTAACCGCTTTGTTATAGAGCTGGTTACGACGGGAAACGACCGGTGTAGTACTACGCTGATTTCAGGGTTCGTGCCGGTTTTTCTCATAACAGTCTGGTACTGGATAATCAGCTACTTGCGATTGACGTGCGCTGATGCTATACTTAGAAGTTGGCTGCACCTAGGCGGTAAGGCCAGTGTGTGTAGCTTTTGGTGGCTATGGCACTCGGCGCATTGCTGCCAATAGTAAGCGGAAAGGATCGTATGGCCAAGCGCGATGCCATTGAAGTTGAGGGCACGGTGACGGAATCGTTACCGAATGCGGTATTCCGCGTCGAGATCGATGCCCCCGATGGAAAACACCCGGTGCTTGCACATCTCTCTGGTAAGGTGAAGATGAATTTCGTGCGCATAGTGCCGGGTGATCGGGTACGGGTTGAGCTCTCACCATATGATCTCACCAAGGGGCGTATCACCTGGCGTAACCGCGGATAGACGAGTGGTTTTTCCAGGTTGTCGCTGACCGGTAGCAGTCACATCGTCTAACCGATGCGGATGGGCCAGATCGGGAGGCGGCCACTATACGCCTGTTCGTTGATATCCCCTCGCCGAACTTGACCATTTGCGGCCATGTGGCAGCCAGATGGTCCAGCGGTGTAGCGGGTACTTACGGTATTTCGCCTCTACGATAGGTACATGCGGTAGAGGGCCATTGAAATGCCAGATGGATTGAAATTTGGAAGGTAGTGGGTAGGTGAAGGTACGAGCGTCGGTGAAACCACGTTGCGAACACTGTAAGGTGATCCGTCGCAACCGGGTTGTCATGGTGATTTGCAGCAAAGACCCCAAGCACAAGCAGCGGCAGGGATAACGAGCGATCTACTAGATTTACCATTAACTGTCACATCGAGGTCCAGGCATCGCGGGTAAAGCTAGTCTCACGGAGCGGTGCCTGGGTAGCCGTCTATCATGGACGGCGGAGCGATGATATAGCAGTTGGCAAGCGAGGAGGACCTGGCGCATGGCCAGAATCGCTGGGGTAGACATTCCCCGCGACAAGCGCGTTGAAATCGCGCTAACGTATATTTACGGCATCGGTCTCACGACCAGTCAGAAAATTCTTGCTGCTACTCGAGTAAGCCCAGATACTCGGGTCAAGAATCTGACTGAAGAGGAAGTGGCCCGGATACGTGAGTACATCGACCGCAGCGACGAGATCAAAGTCGAAGGAGATCTTCGTAGCGAAGTTGCGATGAACATCAAGCGGCTCAGCGAGATTAACAGTTACCGGGG
>JBKQTH010000346.1:0-10282 GCA_052143275.1 Ktedonobacterales bacterium
GTCCAGGACACTGATGAGGTGAAGATTCGCCGCAGGAGCGATGTGCTGAATAATCTTCGCCACGAATTCTCCATGTCGCAGGAATGAGCAAGCTGACTGCCCAGGCATTGAGTTACAATCGACATTCGGGTTCGGGTACCCTTCAGGCACCAAGTCATCTGGAAGACTGAAGGTATCCTCGAGTAGCTTAACGAAGCTGCACCTTCCTGTTGGGTCAAGCTTCGGAGTCTGTGTCTTTATCGGCAGATACAGGCACAGTTGAGTGGCGCTATTGGCGCCGGATGTGTTGTTGGCACTATATGCCGTGTCCAGCACATAGATGTCTTTACCACTGCCAGTTGTCTGGGTCGACGCGGTATTCCATGTCGGTGTGCTCGTCGCGTTCGTCTGCCCCTGCTCCGAAACTGGAGAACCGTCAGGACTGCCTCCTACCTGACCGAGAGGACTACCCAGTGCGTACAAATCGGGGGTTGCTCCTGCCAGCCACACCTGTCCGATCTCGCCGATACTCCCGATTTTCGTGTTTATCACGTTGACAGCGGCCTTGAGATCGGCGTCACTCATATCGGTTGTGCCAGTGTTACCGGATTTTACCAGTTGATAGGAGGCAATAGCCACCTCTGGAATGGGAGCCCCTTGATATTTAGCACCCGCCACTCCATCAAAGACCATGAGCTCCGGTGGGGCGTTACTACCGCTCGATACCGCTGTACCTGCAAGCCAACCATCTAGGGGAACGGCCTGCAGGTTTTGTGATTGTAACAGACTGTTAATCTCAATGGTCACACCTGCGGGAATGTTCGGAGTGCCTTGCGGAAGCCCATCAGAATTGGACAGTAGTCCAACGAGGAAAACGCCAGGTGTCCAGAAACATACTATACTTGAGTCTTGTTGGTTCGCTGCTTGGCAAGACTCGGTTGTTGGTGGCGTGGAAGTGCTACTGCTACCACAACCGGCGATGAGACCGAGCGCCATAGTGAGCAGAACTGCGCACACCACTTGACTTCTGCCCCGGTACGTGTGCCTTTGTACGCCAGATACGAATCGCATACACACATCTCCTTAGAAGCGATACTGACCAGCTAATGCGCTTGACGACTGCTTCCCGCTCCGATCACTATATAAGAACCGTCGAGTTACTCACTTTCTGGCATGTCGGTTTTAGCTGCTGGAAATTTGTGTCTTCCCTACCAGGACGAATGCGGGTAGAGACTCAACGACGCCTTATGATTTTCAGCGCTCAGCATGCACCATGCGATCACGGTAATCCAGCCTATGCTGATTACTGGGTCGGTGTATCACCAAGCGAAATCCTGCCCAGTAGTAGGGATGGCGATGGATGCTGCCGGCCGCGCCGGAGATGAATGCCTGCTGCGTCGCCCGTAAAGCTTCGGCCGGCGTCTCACCGGCAGCAAGCCATTTGTAGAAGTTTTCCATAAAGACTCTGCTGGCATCATCGTTGACTCGCCATAACGTCGCCAGGATCGCATGGGCTCCCGCGAGACCGAACGCTCGCACCAGGCCGAGCTGATCATCTCCTCCACGTGCTTTGCCCAGGCCGGTCTCACAGGCGGAGAGTACTACTAACTGGCAAGTCTGTAGGGATAGCGCCAGGGCATCTACCGGGTGAAATAAGCCGTCTGCCAGCTCTACAAATGATGAATTGGGTACGTCGCGCCGCGCCGCACCATGTGCGGCAAGGTGCAGGTAGGCGTGTGCTGCGGCTCGTTCGCGCAAGAGACTTCCGGTTGCTCGCTTTCCTGTCACCGCGGTGCCTCCCGTCAGAGCCGCAATCACTTCGACCTCACTGGTTACTTGCGGCAAATCATGCTCGTCGGATGCGTAGCCAAGTGCCAGAAGTGACCTCAGGTCTGCAGCAGAAGTCACATCAATGGGGAGGGTGTTGCGGGACGCGGACGCCACTATGTCTTGATCGCCGATTGCTAGCTGGAGCAACACCTGGCAGGATGGCAGCCAATTCACGACCCACCGCTCGGTAACATACCGGGCGCCGTCGTAAAGCCCTGAAAGGGACTGCTGATGCAGCTGGCCATGCGGAACGAAGATGAGCGAACCGCCATCGGGTGGTAGCAGAGGCTCGACGGGCGCGATCAAGATGTTCCATAGTCCATGGAGGCTGTGCTTTACGGCATTCAGTGCGGCTTGTTCCCACTCAACTGAAACTCCCGTGGAGCCCGCTACCTGCCGGGCAAAGCTCTCACGGCGTTGCCGCAGATGTCGATCGAGAGTCTCGAGTTCTTCAAGCGCGCCCTGTACCCGTACACAGTCAATACGCCCCCCTGCGAGCACGAAGATGGCCATCTCACGCGGCGTGAGTGCGTAGGCGACGACCGCGCTCTGTGGCGGAATGGCGGCAAGTATGCCCGCGACGTCGACCGCGCTCTGCGACCTGATCTTCGTTGCCATCGCCGCTATCCGCTCGGTAATTTGCCCCGCGAGTTTTCGGAGCTCACGACGTGCCACTTCGGCTGCTCTAGGCTCCGCCGGTGACGCCAATAAGCTGGCACTCAGCGCGCGATGGCGTGTGCGCAGTCGTTCGAGGTCGGCATCGTTACCTGAGGTGACGAGCCACGTGCTCCGCGCACGTTGCTGCTCGAGATAAATAAAGGCCTTTACCGGGTCGTTGGCATCAAGAGCCACGGTCAGCGCTTCCATATAGAAGGCATCTTTGTCTTCCAGAAAGTCGGTTCGCCGGTCGTAGGCCAACTCCTGGACAAACGAGCTGAGGATCGCCACCACACTGTCATAGTATTCGAGGGCCTTCGTATTCTGGCCGCGCTGATGGGCAATCCGCGCCAGCAGGAGTTCACAGCGATAGCTTAGTTCAGCGCCGATGGTGTCGCGCCCGAGTTCCAATAGCTGTTCCGCCTGGGTACGAGCCTCATCGAGCTGGTTTAACGCGAGAGTGGACTCTGCGGCGAGAAGCAGCCCCATGCGTTGGTGAATGAGCACATTGTGTGCGCGACTGCGTTCCGCAACGTCCAGCGCGATGGCATGCGCTTCCGCTGCTTGCCCCAACTGCAGGAAGAGCGCCGCGCGCTCGAGGGCGATACGGAATGCGTGCGGGTGAGAGCGCCCACCTGCCTTTTCTTCTGCCTCCTTCAGACACTTCAATGCGGCTGGTCCATCGCCGCTGCGAGCAAGTGCCTGGGCCTTTGTACAGAGCGCGTCAATCAGGTCATGAACAGACTGTTGCCGGCTTAGCTCCGACGTGGCTTCGGAAGTCGATTCCACTGCCTCCTCCAAGCGGTTGAGCTTTATAAGGATTTTGGCGCGGTGGAGTAAAGCGAGGGTGGCTGTATTTCTATGCTCTCGTCTCTTTAGATCCTCGTAGGCGAGTGTGCTGAGCCGAAGAGCCTCCGCCAGGTGGCCACGCTCCTGCTCGACTATGCTGAGCTTGAGGATTTCGAGGGCGGCTCTTCCCTGCTCATTCACGTCCTGGAACAGACGGCGAGTCTCAGAATGGAGTGTGAATGAAGCGTCGAGTTCGCCCTGCCACAGCCGGGTGAGCGCCTGATTTGCCAGTATCATGGCTTGCAGATTGCGTTCCCTGAAGGTGCTCGGCTGCCCTAAAGTGGCCAGCGCCTCGTCCCACATGGAGAATGCCGCTGGAAAGTTGCCTATGTAGTGATAGGCGAGCGCCACATTCTGCTGTACATTGGCCAGGCGAAATTGCTCGTTGGCTTCGCGTAAGACACCATAGACCTCTTCCATGGCTGCGAGATCGGCATCAGTCGCCATGTCGGCGTCGCTGGCGGCAACTGCCCAGCCACCGCGAGCGCGTGCCCAGCCTATCGGCAGCCCCGCGGCCCGGAATGTGGCTGCCGACCGATCAAAGAGCGCCATAGCTCGGAGCGACTTGCCCGCCTGACGCATGGCATCAGCCTGTGCCAGCAATCCAAGCGCAATTATGGGCGTGATGCCGACATCTCTTCCCAGCATGGTGAGCGCCAGCGCGAGATGACGGGCCTTTCTCGAGTCGTTGTGCAGCAATACGTCAAACTGCTCGGTTTTGAGTCGCTCGCAATCGTCGATGAGCTCCTGGTCGGTGAACTCCTCTCGCCAGTTTGCGTACAGCGCATGTAGGGCAGAGCGGGACGCCGCGGCGAAGATGCTGGCCGCCATGTCGTTGCTTTGCATGCATCTGTTCCGTTCGCATGTTGAACAAAGAGTGATATTAGTGCTGCCTAGAGACGGGAGCGTTATACGCTGCCTGGTTATTTCCCCGAAAGTTTTACGGCACGTTAACCGGCTCGAGTGCAATTACCTGGTCGCCAAAGATCATTTCGAGGCGATAGGAGCCCGCAGGAACACCCCGCATGTCAAAGAAGTTGCCTGATGTCACTGGTGCCTCGGCAACAAGCGCGGGCTCTGCATGAGATGGACGGTCCGCCAGTGAATACAGCAGGGCCAGTGGCTGGACTCCGGGCACTTCGGTAACCTGTCCGATTGGCGTAATATCCCCGGAAACCCGGTACGATTCACCTCCGTCGGACTCAATACTGAGACTGATCTGCAGGTTGTCTGACGTGTAATCGTGAGCGGACGGTGCCGTCTCCATGCTTGCAGCGTCTACCGCGTGTCGCTCATGGAGAGCGAGCCCTAGTTGTGACTGAGAGGAAAGGGTTACTATTATGCGACGTATAGCGGCGAATGGAGACTCCTCCACGGCAGCTGGTTGCAAGGTCGTGCGCGTCTGCTCTACCTCTTCGGTGCAGGCGCTACAGTTGCGCAAATGCGCCGCGACCTGCAGCTGCTCGCCCTCAGTTGACTCACCAAGTGCGAATCGCACCAGTGCATCCACTGAAGGACAGCGGGGATACTGGTCGAGCGCTTGCACCGTCTCGCGCATCCACTCCCATTCAGGCTTACACACTGTGCACGTGGCGATGTGGTCACGGATGGTGGTATCGAGCTGTGACGGGTCGAGTACGTTCGCCGCCAGTTCCTCCGGCGACGCGTGCCGCTCGTCGTACGGGCTGTCTGACGTACCGGGCGACTTTGCCATAGTAACAGCTCGCTTTCTACTAGCCCTCGCGCCAGTATACTAAGATAAACCTATAGGTGGAGCACATTCTCGCATTGCGTAATGAAACTCGTTATTCCGACGGCCTTATTCTCCATCGAACTTGCGCTTGCGCCGGTAGTAGCGGGCAAGAATATTTTGTAGAGTCTGGCTGATCTCCCGGGTGTCGGGGAAGTCACTCGGCCAGTTGTCGACCATGGCTTGAGGAGTATACCCAAGCACCCAGCGCAAATTGAATATGCGACGTTCTCTATCCGAATTAGCGCAGTCCCAGATCTCGCGTAGACGTTCGCGGTTAATCAAAGTTTCCATAGGGTCCGGCACATCCGGTGGTGGTATAGGGAGCCCGCCACGAGCATCGGGCGGCTTCCAGAGGCGAAGCTCTTCAAGAATTGCACTATGAAGGCATCGGTGAAGAAGTAAGAGCAAGCTGCCAAGCGAGTCCACGCGGAGCGGATGTCCGGCATTTGACCGCCAGAGCCGCGCGAAGGACTCAACAATATAGAAATGGGCATCCTGATATTTGCGCGCGGTCGGCCAACACACATGCTTGAACAATTTCGCTCTTAGGAAGTCTCCTACACATTGGCCTAATAAACATTCCCATGCCTCATTTTGGTTTCCCTGTAGCGCGCGTCGGAACAGTTCGACGCAATAGGCCGCATCATTTTGCTCGCGCTTGCGGTAGCGATCCATTTCACGGCAGCAAGAAGTAGACAGCTCAGCGATAGAGAGTGATAGCAGAGAGTCGGGATGAGACATGAATATTCCCCCGATATTGCGTTACACTTCTGAAAAAAGTTTTGATGCTGCTGCACTTATTATAGTCAGCAGCCGACTGTATTGTCTATGCCGCAAACAGAGGGCATATCGGGACTTCCAGGGCCTGCCTGTATGTTTGTCAGCCAGACTAGAATGCACAGTAGGAAAGCAAGCGAGAGGACGGTACATAGACTAAACTCCTCCAGAAGCGAGCGGCCTGCGCGGCATGATCAAGGGTGCAGCTCGGGAGACCGGATCGAGCTAGGGTTGGTAACCAGGTAGGCGCTGCCGGGCTGCTCGACGCTCAGCCGGCAAAGGTGCACTACACATGGACGGCGTCCGGAACTGGCATGGCCACCGGCACTGGGACGGCCACCGGCTGGAGTTCGGCTGATTTTTGTCTTGGTCGCCATCGTCCCTGACCTGCCCAGAGCGCATAGATCAGCGCCGCCGCGACCAGGGTGAACGAGGGAAGCAGACCTCCCGGCAAAGTAGCCACCACTCCCAACTGAGAGAAGACTGCGAGCCCGGCGGTCAGTACAATGAATATGATTGGAATGGCAATGACCCAGCCCCAACGGCGCTCATTGCGCGCACTCACCATGCCGAGCAGGAGCATCAGAATCCCGAGCAGCAGCGCAACGGCGGTGGTGATGGTCGTGAAGGGAGACACACTGGGTGCCTGGTGTATAACGGCCGGCCCTGTAAGCGCCGCCACTGGAGCCGGAGCCTGGTTCGTGATGATGGAGTATATAGTAAGCAGGCTAACTAACCCAAGGTAAGCGAGCCCTATGAGGAGTACCGTCCGTCGCAACCTGTTCGCGCGGGCCGCTCTGGCGGATGATGTCGTGCCACCTGACCAGAGGGCATAGACCAGCGGTGGCAAGAGGTCTTCTACCCAGACTCCGGCACCCAGCAGCGGCGTACGTAGTACGTCGGAACGGAACAGTGTCGTGCCGATACCAACATCCACGCACATGACGGCAACAAGTGCGAGCGCCACCCTGGCGGCGGTCCCGCCGGACTGGAATGGGCGGAAGAGACATATGACACAGCCGGCAACCGCGACAGCGAGCATGGCGCTACGGTAAAATGGGTCGAGCATGGTTAGCGGGGTCAGAGCGAAAATCAACCCAATGCCCCAGCCCCAGCGGCGCTGCTGAATTATGGCTACCAGTGTGGCTAGTAAGGCTAGCACGTACATGAGTTCCCCCAGAGCCAGCGCCCAGATGTAGGCAAAGGCGATCTGCTGTCGGGGGACAGCCGGGAAGTAGTCAGTGATGGGATACACCAATCCCCGATAAAAGAGGGAAGCGACGAACATCAATCCTATTCCGGCGGCGCAGGCCACAAATATACTCCCCAGACGCTGCCTGAGAGCCACGTCCAAATTCGGAAAGGTATATGGTGTCGGCATAGATGCCAATCGCGCGATCAGCGTATCCACCAGTCCCATCACCGCGAGGGCGCCAACCGCCACGATGATTACCCTGGCCTTCAGGAAATGAGTAATCACCCCCGTAAGGGCATTCAGACCAGCGAATCGCTGAGTGTAACTCGCGCCGTGTTGCGTAATGTTCTGCAGCAGTTGGGCAAAAGGATTTTGGTGAGGAAGTGGTCCGCAAATGGTGCACACCGAGCCGAGCAAGCTGGACCAGTTGATTGCGTTCCCAAGGTCCTTGACAAAATTGGCAAATTCCGGGTTAGTCAAACCCCAGACGAGCAGAGCGACCCCAGCGGCGATACCACCCGCGAATGCCAGGGTATAGCGCCAGGCGACGTTCCATTCGCGCAAAAGCACCTCGCTTGGTGAGGCAAGCTTGCCCCGTACCGCCTGCTCTAAGACTGGATGGCCTGCTACCAGCTCACACGCGATCGGCCCAATGACCTGCTCGATATTGTCCCAATAGCTCACGTGGTCAGTGAACGTGCTGTCGGTGTTGCTCACACGGATGTTCTCGCAGCGCCCCAGGCTGTCACGGATCGCCCCATAGGGATTCTCTTCGGGTGGATCCCACGTGGTTATCCGCGGAATGGATTTCTCGGTGAGCGGTCCCGCCGCCACTGGGTCGTACTCCGCCCAGAAGTGCAGCCAGCGCACATACTTAGGAAGGACGCCGTGCATCCGCTCGGCATCGGTGTTCGCGAGCAGCCAAATGCGGCGCAGTGCGCTGGCGATACAAATGAAAGTCACCGGCTTCGGCTGACCCTGATCATCCAGCGGTAGGTCCGGCTGCTCCAAGAGCGTGGTCAATCCTTCGTAGGCAATGTATGTACCTCCCGACTCGGCAATGACCACGACACGGTCACAGAGTGGATTGCGCAGCAAGTCTTCAACTTCATTCTGAAAGCGCTGGCGTATGGCGGAGGAGCGGGTGTAATCCGTCAGGTATACCTGAATCTCGGCTACCCAGTGCAGCATTACCGTATTGATGAGAGCGGTGGTGGCGCTGACAATGGCCGAGCCCAAAAACGGCACGCCGCCCAACACCTGCACAATACCCATCACTAGAAGCAGCAGTGTGATAACCGGGGTAAGGACGAGCCACTGCACCGCTTTCCAGATATATTGGTAGAGGCTGTACAGCCATAGCATGCTCAGCAGTGCCCGACGACTAGGTTGGCTCAAATGGGCGCGGTCGGCATCCATCTCCGCCGGTGGATTGGTAACCGCTGGCGGTAGCTCGTTTGCCGGCGGGGTATCGTCGCTCCTCTCCGGCTGTGGTCGCCTTCCGACAGGAATTAACAGTCGTCCCGCCTGCTCTCGCCATTGCACCTGCGCCCACGAGATGGTCTGGGCGATATTCGGGGCGCCGAACGACTCCGCCCACCACACCTCACGGAGCTCAAGCCGGGCGGCCGCATCTGGACTGGGACTCGAATCAGTCTTGGTCGACTCAGTCTTGGTCGACTCAGCCGGCCTCGGCGCGACCAAATCAACGATGGCACGTGAGGCCGACTGATCGGGATCGGGATCGTCGGTGAGGTGAGGAGCAAGCCAGAGCCGTCCCTCACCTTCAGGCCGCATAGGCAACCCCACCTCGTGATTAAACCAATAACTCAGCGCATTGAGTGATCGTTGCAGCATGTCGTTGCGCGGGATTAGGCCCAGACCATGAATAAGTACGACTCCAGTGATCCTTTGCTGTTCGCCGTCACTGACGGCTTCTTGTTTCATGACGAAATCCTCCACATGTGATCCTTCCGGCCGTGGCCGGCATAGCAACATGTCCCTGGGAGGTGTCGCACGCACCGCCCGCTGCAAGATTGCCATCAATTAGCGCCGATGAACAGGCACTATCGGCACTTTGACCGGCACTTTGACCGGAATCTTGTTTTATTCACTCGCTTGATGGAGGTTGGAAGTCGTGCTATGATGACGTTGACAGCAGTCGACCGGATATGGCTCGGCGCCGATTCCAGGCGGTTTTGGGAGCGTTGACCGGACGACAAGGGGACAGGGTATCCCAGATCGCCACACTGCTTACCGAAGATGGCGCGGAATGCCCCGCGGATTCATCTGGGGGATGAACGCGCCGACCCTGGGCACGGGAGTGTCCTGGCCTTGACACCAGGCGAGGACCTGCGGTATCCTGCAGGCACTGAACACCTGTTCCATGAGCCGGACAACACCCCCAGCGGGCAGGATCTTCCTCCACCCGCAGGGCACCACGCGTGGGAGATGGTTCCGTGATGACCAGCCGCAAACGACGATCACCCGCCCCGTCCCTGCAACCAACCCTGCGGGCGGCGTGGCAGCAGGCCCAATCCACACCTCAACCAGCGAGTGCTGGGGCGACGACTCGTCATCGTCGTCTCGGCTCCGTACGGCGGCGCGGTGCTGTCCGTGCGGCGGAGCTGGTCGCCCGCGACAGGCATGCCAGCCAACCCAAGAGTCCGGTGGTGTAGCGCACAGAGACTGCGCGAGAGCCAGACAGCGGGTGCAGCCACGGCTGCCAGAACCTCCCGGATTCATCCGGGAGAGTGGTTCAGCTATCGGGTGATCAAACGTCAGCTAGGTGGGGTGACCCATGAGGAGAGCCTGCTGCAACCTCCGTTTCGCGGCAACTGCCTGAACTGGGTACTGGGCCACATCGTTATTAGTCGTGAATCGGTGCTGACCTCCCTCGAGGAGGCGCTGCCTTGGAACGAAACGGATGCCGCTCGCTATGGCCGCAATTCGGATCCCATTGCAAGCGCGGAGCAGGCGCTGCCTCTAGCACAGTTGCTGGACTTCCTGGAAGAATCCCAGACGCGCGTACTGGCTGGTCTGTCGCGTATCTCGGCTGAACGTTTGGCGGCACCGGTGGACGACGGTACGCTGGCCGAGCAAATTGCTTTCTCGAACTGGCATGAGACCTATCATGTGGGCCAACTGGAATTGTTGCGGCAACTTGCCAGCAAGAACGATAAAGTGATATAAGTGCAAAACAACGTAGAGAGGTGACATTGATCCCAGAGGAGGTTGGCGAG
>JBKQTH010000347.1:0-4817 GCA_052143275.1 Ktedonobacterales bacterium
GCCACACCATGCCACGCGGCACCTGCAGGACGGCATCGACATCCGTACCCTGCAGGGCTGGATGGGCCACCGCGACATCGCCTCGAAGTTTAGCTCGGACTTACCGCGCTACGGCCGCGCTACGGGAAGTCGCGAGAGGGAAACCATTGGAATCGATGGGAATAAAAATCTCGGTGCCGAAGAAGGGACTTCCCACCGCGCTGCATCTGGTTTTTCCAGTGTTTATGGCTAAATTGTCTCTCTACACGGGCTTACCACTGGAGTTAGAAAACCCCTTTGGGCTATTTAGTACCCTCTAGTACCCCCGAATACCCCCAATTTACCGCGCTATACCGCGCTACGGAATCAGCGCCTGGGGCGCGTGGGGGCCCGAACCCCAGACCTCTACCGTGTCACGCTCCCACGGCAAGTAACTGATTGACATCCCAGGCACCGGTGGACACCAGAAGCGCCTGACGGAATCGCAAGACATAATTGTCGAACCCTTATCGAAGAGATGCGAACACGCGTTGCCGCCCCTCTATCACGGCGTGGTGCGGACGCTTCGCCCTCGCGGAGCTACTGACGGAGATCCAAGCGCACAGAGCGCACATCGAAGAATTGGTCACCAACGGGATGCGGTCGCTCGACGCGCAGGAGATAGCCCTTCTTATTGAGTGCGATGAGGCGGTTTCCCGCAGTTGTCTGCGGGATGGCAAGCTGTTCTGCTAGTTCAGCTGCTGTGACAGTTCCCCCAGCCTGCAGGACCAGTCCCAACGTTTCCCGGTCCTTAACCGTAAGGTCACCAACCGGCTCCGCCTGTTCGAGGTGCCTTGGTGACGAGCTAACGAAGAGCGCAACTTCTCTCGCCGATGCAATGTCACTGACAATGCTTCGAGTCGCGTCGTCCTCACTGCTCACCACGAACGTGAAATTGCCGTAACGACCGGCGCGTACGTCCTCACCGATTGCCACGATGACATCGCGCAACACAACGGGGGTTGGGCGCAATCCAGCCAAATCCAGAATTCCGATCATCGGTCCATGTCGGCGGTCCCGAGGCATGACCCGCTCGATGACCCGATTCCAGGAACCCTTAGCATCGGGATCGTCCCACACAGCCGACCCCGTTCCCGCGTTGACAAACCTCACATCGAAAGTGATCTGGTCCAACGGCCCTCCCGAAGACGGTCGATGATAGCACTTGACAGCGGTCCTCATCGTGTACTAGATTCCCATGATACACCGTGGGAATATGAAGAATCCCGCATACGGTGAGGAGCGAACTCTATGCCGCACCGAAACGAGATTGAGTTGAATGTGGTGGTGAACGGCCAGCCTGTGCTTGTGAAGGCCAACGTTGAGGCGCCGGTCAGCACTCTGATCGAACATGCTCTCAAGCAGTCTGGCAACTCTGGTCAACCGATAGCAAACTGGGAGCTGCGCAATGCCAGCGGCCAAATTCTCGACCCAACCCGTAAGATTGAGGATTACAACCTGCAATCGGGTGCCACGCTATTTTTGAACCTCAAGGCTGGTATCGGAGGCTAGACAGTGTCGGTCGTCCAGTATGCCGATCCGAGCGTTTCGCGGCGCAAGTTTGACCGCGAATTAGCTGAGTATCGAGCGCTGGGACAGGAGTATCGGCGCCGTGGCTGGTTTCTTGTCGACTTCGAGTTCCCCAGAGTGCTAGTCGCCCTCTGCGCGCCGAACATCAAGCCCTCCGCGGTCGTAATGGGTGTTGTTTTCGACTACACCAACTACGATGCCTCGCCCCCCTCGGTCAGAATCGTGAACCCATTCACTGGAGAGCCGTACAAGTTCAAAGACCTCCCGAATCCGCTGAACCGCGCTCTCCCCGTCCAGGAGATCCCGATACCTGGTATGCCGAAAGAGCAGAAAATGCTCCTGGGCAGCGCGCAGCCGTACATGCAGGCTTATGGACCTGACGAAGTTCCGTTCCTTTGTCTCGCCGGCGTTCGCGAATACCATGACCACCCGGCTCACAGCGGAGATCTTTGGGAGCTTCATCGCGCCAGTGGTGCCGGGCGGCTGGTGCGGCTTCTGGAGCTAATTTATCGCTACGGCATTGAGCCGATTTCCGGCTTTGGCGTTCAGCTTGTACCTCAGGTCGGTCTTAACTACGGACCACCACCATCGTGAACACGCTTGAAGCCATCGCGCGATTCCTTGTCCCCGCTGCCGTTATCCGGGAGACGGACGGTCAACTGCGCGCTGCGGGACGCACTCTCTCGGAGTGCTTCGTTCTCTGGAGTGGCGTGCAGGAACACGACACCTTTCAGATACGCACAGCGCACGTACCGCGGCAGACTGCGTACCGTTTTTCCGATGGGCTTTGCGTTCGCGTAGAGGGAGACGAGCTGCATCGCCTGAACGTTTGGCTATTCGAGCATGGCGAGTGCCTTGCGGTGCAGGTTCATTCGCACCCGACCGAGGCTTACCACTCGGAGACGGACGATACCTACCCAATCGTCACCGTGCGGGGTGGTTTGTCGCTGGTTGTTCCAGACTTCGGGCGCGCGGGTCTGCTTGGGAACGGCGTCGCTTACTATCGACTTGGTTTTTCTGGCTGGGACGAGCTCTCGCTTGACGAAGCCAAGCGAATGATTCAGTTTGGGGACTAGAAGATGGCGCTTGCCGACTATTATGCCCGCAGCGCGTTGGCTGCTTCACAAGTGCTGTCGGGGTTCGATGAAGAACGCATCCGCGTGGTCCTGGACAGGGCGCGAGTAGGACTCGCGATTGGCGCGGACGCGCCGAAATGCAGTGAAGGACGCGCGCTTCTCGATCTTCTCGTCCGTTTGCTTGCACGTCTCTATCCTACACTCGTGATTCGCAGCGAAATTGGGGCGCAGGATGCGGCTAACGGCGCGATGAGTCTCGCACGGGCGATCAATCCCAAAATAGATTTTGCTTCCGATCCGACGGTGGAGATCGCGATCGGAGCTGTGCTGCCTCCTGCTGGCGGATGGCCGCGCATCTTTGTTGGCTCCAACGACTGGAACGCGTTCGTTGGGACTGGGAAGTCGCGAACCCTGGGTAGCTCACAGAACCCGTTTGGGGCCGGTGCCGCAGCCTGCCTCGCCGCCGCGAACGTATTCCGCTGGGTCTTCCAGGGGCTGGAAGCTTCTCTCGACGAGGATTCGATCTTCTCTGTACTTGAAAATGAATCGCGCCTTGGCGGTGATGCTGCGCTGACAGGCTCGGTTGGCGATATTGTCCTCGTAGGGGCCGGCGCGATTGGGAACGCGGCAGGATGGGCGTTCTCGCGACTACCTATGGAAGGCGCGCTGCACATCGTTGATCATCAAGCAATCGATCTTGGCAACTTGCAGCGTTACATATTGGCGGAGCGCACCGACGAGACCAATATCAAGGTCGAGGTTCTCGCAAGGTACTTTACCGGCAACATTCGGCCAAAGCCTCAAGCGTTGAGCTTCGAGAATTTCGTTGCGTCGAAGGGCTATGCGTGGCCGCGAATGATCCTCGCCTTAGACAGTTCGCGCGATCGCCGCGCCGCACAGGCATCTTTACCACAGTGGATAGCGAATGCATGGACGCAGCCCGGTGACCTCGGCGTTTCAAGTCACGACTTCCTCGACGGGGCCTGCGTGGCTTGCTTGTACCTTCCAGGGCATGCTCTCGAAAACGAAGACGCGATCATTGCGTCCGCCCTCGGTATCTCTGACCGGCTAATGCAGATCCGAACGCTCCTACACAATGGCGATGGCGTTCCACGCGACTTGCTTGATTCAATTGCCAAGGCCCGTGCCATACCGATCGAACGGTTGCTCCCTTTTGAGGGTCAACCAGTTCGACACCTGTACACAGAGGGCTTCTGCGGCGGTGCTGTAATTCCCCTAGGCGGGGCCGGTACCCCACCTCAGGAAGTCCACGTTCCGCTTGCCCATCAATCAGCACTCGCTGGGCTACTTCTCGCTGCCGCTGCCGTGCGGCAAGCTCTGGGGCTCGGCGGCAGTGGCACTCAAGTGACCCGAATTGATCTCATGCGTCCGCTAGGATCCTACCTCACACAACTTGCTGCAAAGGACCAACGGGGCATCTGCATTTGTCAAGATGGCGATTACCGTGACGTCTACCAGGGGAAGTACACGAGCCTCCAACGAACACCTGACGGAGTCGGAACGAAATGAGCGTGACAAATCTAGCAGAGGGAGAGGTGGTTGAATGAAACGCAATTTGAAGCCGGGTGAAGAAGCACCTGTCTCGGGTTTGTACGAACTGATCGGCCCACGAGGCGGACACACAGGGAAGGAGCGCACTGTCGCACGTGGCGAAGTTCTTCCACCGACACCAAAGGCGGGGATGGAATATCGCATCGCAGAACGTGCGCGCAACAAGAGCGGACACAACCCGAAGCGATAGTACCGGACGCCCCCAAGACCTCTACCGTGTCGTTTGAGTGGAATCTCGCTGTCCTCTTGGCCCGTCGTGCCTTGCTTCAGTCCCGATAAGCGGTTCTTGGCGGTGTTTGGGCCTTGTTGTTTCCCAGATTGTATGGTTAGGGCAGGAGGAGCTGCTCCATGCTATTCGCTATGTGTTCGCCTATCGGGACGGTTGGTCTGGGCGAACATAGTGTGCTCTAATTCTTGAGAGGGGAAGGATGCTTTTTATGGTCGGTGGCAGCATAATGAGGGCAGTGGAACTCACCATCAAGAGTTATGAGAAATCCCGCTTAGCTAGAACCTATCTCAAAAACAGGCTGCGATGAAAGCTATTGATTCGACGGGAAATAACAGGCACATAGTAGAGACAGCTCGGGTCGATTTTCTGGCGCAGACAGAGGCATGGATCTT
>JBKQTH010000348.1:0-19218 GCA_052143275.1 Ktedonobacterales bacterium
CATAGCCAAGCATGCGTCAGCTATGCTCTAACGTAGTATGATCTCCCGGCGAAATTGAGGAGCACGCACATGGTCAACTCGACCCCTGCCATTTTCCAGTGGGCCAGCCAGTTGCCGGCGCTTGGAGTCTATGCCTTTGTTTTCGCGTGGCTCTTCGTGGAAAGCACCGGTTTTCCTATCTCAGATGAGCCATTGCTACTGCTCGCCGGCTACCTGAGTATAGACGGCACTATCGCCTTACTGCCGGTCATTGTCGTCGCACTCATCGGCAAAGTTCTGGCCTCCTGCGTTGCCTACTGGATTGGTAGCCAGGTGGCGCTCTCGTCGTTGGCTCGGCCTGCCCGTCTTCCCGCCCAGAGCTGGCAGCGGCCTTTCTTCTATATACGTCCCACACGGGCAGCGACTGAAGCGGTCGAGGAACAATTTCGCCGGCGTGGCGTCTGGGGCGTATTCTTCGGACGGCTGATTCCGGTGATTCGCAGCTTCATTAGTTATCCAGCTGGTGCCGCTCATATGCCTTTTCCCGTCTTCTTGGGCGCGACTGCGGCAGGCTCCCTGCTCTGGATCACGTTCTGGACGGTACTGGGCGCGGTCGTGGGCCGTTCCTACCTGCAGGCGACCGCCTGGTGGGGAACCTGGAGCTGGCTGGTACCGGTGGCTGTCGTACTGCTGCTGGCCGGCCTCTGGCTCTGGCGCCGCTATCGCCGAAAACCGCGATCAGCAAGCGTCCAAGTGGAACAGGAGGTTCTTTGAAGACCGGATTCACCAGCATATATATGATGTACGTGCCTAGAGGTATCACCCCCCGGCAGGACGAGCGGCAGCTGGACGGCTCCATAGCGCTTACGCTGACCGCTGAACCTCCGCAGGCTCCCGCTCCAGGCGCTACCGCGGCTTGCCCCCGCTGGCGCGAGGGGCTAGGACGAGCCGGCACCTGGTTCAAGCCCACTGGCCGCTCACGGCGTGAAGCCGGGAAGTCGAGCTTGCCGATGAACCGCTGCCGGCGCTGGGCACGCCGGCTACGTCGCGCTGGGCTCATCGTGCTGGCGCTGGTGGCGATCGTGACGGCTGTTCTCGGCGTGGCCTGGCAGGTGGCCCCTTCGGTGGATGGTCTGGGAGCGTGGGTGCGCGCGCAGGATGACGTACACCGTGCGCCCTATACGCCGATCTCGCAGATCTCACCCTGGGTGCCCCGAGCACTGGTGGCGATCGAGGACGAGCGCTTCTATCAGCATCACGGGATCGACACTATTGGGTTGATCCGCGCCGCCTGGGACGACTTGCGTGCCGGGCGAATCGTCGAAGGGGGTAGCACACTCACGGCGCAACTGGCCAAAAACGCCTACCTGCAGGGTAACGACCACACCATTCCGCGCAAGCTCGAAGATCTGTTACTGGCGGTCAAGATCGAGCAGAAGTATAGCAAGAGCCAGATTTTGGAATACTACCTCAATCTGGTATATTTCGGCCAAGGTGCCTATGGCATCGGTGCGGCGGCGACCCGGTACTTTGGTCTCCGGCAACCTAGCCGGCTGGACCTGGCGCAGGCCGCCTTGCTGGCCGGGCTGGTGCAGGCGCCGGGATATTACGATCCCTGGTGCCATCCCGCGCTGGCGCGAGCGCGACAGCTCACGGTGTTGGACCATATGGTAGCGCAGGGCATGATCTCGCAAGCTCAGGCTCAGGCGGCCGAGCAGGAGCAGTTCGCCTTCTGGGCGCCGGGCGCACACCTCCCCAGCGACGCCTATTGCGCCGCGTAGCGCCGTTCGCGTTCACCAGACTCGCCCCGTGCAGATTGGCTCGGCTCAGGTTCGTCTCGAAGAGGTCTGCTTCCGCAAGATTTGCTCCTGCGAGATTTGCCTGAAAGAGATTTGCGCCGCTCAAATCCGCCCGCGTTAGCACTGCTTCGTTGAGGCTGACCTCCGGCAGGTAGGCTTTGCACAGGTGTGCCTCGGCTAAGTCGATGATGGTGTCGCTATGCTCTCTGCGCCATTGATTCCAGTGCCGTACGCCGGCACGTATTGCAACCAGTTGTTCCGCGGTGGCCATAAGAGTACCTAACCTGAAAATAATGTGTCGAGTACCACGATCTACGGGCCTGCATCGCCGTCGACGGTTCTTCACGTACTGGCTCCGGGAAACCGAACCACTACCGATCCACGCACATGAATGGTTGGTTCTTGAGCAGGTAGCAGGCCGTCTGCTCCAACAATAGCATGAGTGAATGAGAACCCAGTGAAAATAGACTGGGGAAATCCTCAAAATAACATGAGAAAACGCTCACTTTGGCAACCTGCCGTGAGCAAACGGCTCAAGAGTCGTCCATGTGCCTCAAGCCGACACGAGGACGACGTTCCGCCCAGCCTGGAATGCCTGGCGGTTGACTTCCACCGACGATGGTGGCACCTGCTCGGCAAGAACCGCCAACCAGATTGCTTCTGTGAGCTCGGGTCCAGCCAGCGCCTGGTCTTCGAGTAGCCCAGATACTGCGCCTATGAGGACGGTGTTCGCAACTCTCGGCTCGCCAAGACCTCTGGCGATACCCGGCCCGTCCACGTAGACGGCATGTGGGGTAACCCGGGTGATGGCAGCCCGTAAGAATGCATCGTCGGGATAGCGTTGACCAAGGGAGCTCACAGCAATCGGGGTAATCGCCTCCAGGTTGACCAGGACCAGAGCGTTCTGTCGCACCTGACGGAGGGAGCGTAGCGCCTCCAGCTTCTCAAACGCCAGCAACACATCCACCTCGCCTGCGCCCACCAGTGGCGAGGAGACCATCTCACCCCAGCGCACGTGGCTGGTCACGCTTCCACCCCGCTGAGAAAGGCCGTGCGCCTCGGCCTGCTTGACCTGGTAGCCGGCAGCGAATCCGACGCGCGTCAGAACGTCGCTGGCAAGGATGGTCCCCTGCCCACCGACGCCGACCAGTAGGAAATTGAGGGGCTGCTTCATCGTCGCGCTCCAGTCGTTGCGGCCGTGCCGGCGGTAACCGCGGAACGGAAGAGTATTGCCCCGCGGGGACAGATCTGGGCGCAGACTTCGCAGCCCGTGCACAGGGTTGGATCGATCAGCGCTTTGGGATGTTGCGTCTGCACGTCAAGCTCGCTACTCTTCAGGATGGCCGGGCACCCCAGACCCATGCACGTGCCACAGCCGATGCAGACGTCGGCCCGCACCGCGAGCGGCATCCAGCGCTCTCGCCCTGCGGGCAGCAGCGCGCAGGGCTGGCGCGCGATCAGCACCGACGGTTCGTCGAGCTGGAGAAACTCTTTTACCGTCTCCAGGATGTCAGCCACCGCGAAGGCGTCGAGCGTGCGCACATACTCCACCCCCAGTGCGCGTACCAGCGACTCGAGCGCGACTGATTTGGTAGACGCTCCCTGCAAAGTCTGCCCCGTGCCGGGATTGTCCTGGTGTCCAGTCATGGCGGTAGTTCGGTTATCCAGAATGACGGTCACCACCGGGCTCTGATTGTACACGACGTTGAGGAGGGCGGGAATGCCGCTGTGGAGGAAGGTGGAGTCGCCGATGACCGCCACATGACGCTCCGGACTACCGGCTTTCTGGGCACCATGGGCGACGGCAATGGCCGCGCCCATGCACCCACGCGTGTGGAGAGCGTTCAAAGGCGGAGCGTATCCGAGGCTGTAGCAGCCATTGTCGCCGTTGACGGGGACCTGCAGCGTGTGAAGCGCATAGAAGAGGGCGCGATGCCCGCAGCCCGGGCACAGGACGGGCGGACGAGCGGGGAGGTCACCCACCTCGCTCTCCACCAGCGGCACGTGCGCTGACGGGGGCAGGAGACCGGCTTGGACGGCGCTCTCACGCACGACGCGCGGATTGAATTCACCGATGAGTGGAAAGATGCTCTTGCCCTCGACGGCGACCCCCAGCAAGCGCACCCCCTCTTCGATGAAGGGGTCCAGCTCTTCGACAACAATCAAGCGCTTCACTGAGGCGGCGAACGCATGGATCAGGCGCGGTGGCAGCGGCCACGTCATGCCCAGGTGGAGGATCGAGGCGGCCGGGAAGACCTCTTTGACGTATTCATAGGAAACTCCCGCGGTGATAATGCCCAGGTCGGAGTCGCCCGCTTCAATCTCGTTACCGGTGTAGGTCTCAGCAAATTCGGCCAGCGCCTGGCTACGTTGCTCGACCACTGGGCGGCGCTTCATGGCATTGCCCGAGACCATGACATATTTCGCCGGGTTGCGTGGAAAGGTGGGGTGCGGCGGGGATACGGTCTCGTTCCCATCACTTCCCGGCGACTCGAGACGTTCACCTACCTCCACCGCACTGGTAGAATGGCAGACGCGGGTCGTCAGGCGCAGGAGCACCGGCGTGTCGAAGCGCTCGGCCAGCGCGAACGCGCTCGTCATGAGGTCTTTTGCCTGCTGGCTATCCGAGGGCTCCAGGCAGGGAATGCGCGCGAACTTGGCGAAGGTGCGATTGTCCTGCTCGTTCTGGCTGGAATGCATCGCGGGATCATCGGCGGACACGATGACCAGTCCGGCTTCGGCTCCAGTCAACGTCACATACATCAGGGAGTCGGCGGCGACATTAAGGCCCACATGCTTCATGGTGGCAAAGGCTCGGCTCCCGGCATAGGCGGCTCCGACGGCTACGTCCAGGGCCACCTTTTCATTGGGCGCCCATTCGGCATAGACGCCCGGGTAGTCTGCATAGCTTTCCAGAATTTCGGTGCTTGGCGTGCCCGGATACCCCGACGCGACTGTGGCGCCGGCCTCCCAGGCTCCGCGCGCCACCGCCTCGCACCCGGAGAGCAATTTCTGCATCGGTCCTCTTCTCCTTTGGAACCGGCGAACCACGCTCGGCCCGAATGAGGAACACTGTTTCCGTCCAGATATCGGAGAGCCGCGGGCCGAGCCGACGAAGCCGGCAAACTGGTGCGCCTCTGCTGAGATTGAAGCATGGTGGTCACAGGCGAATCACAGGAAGCCAGTCAGATCTCACAATAGCGTCTCGATAGGAGGGGGCTGGTGAGGAGGGAGGAGAGCTTCAGATTGGAGTTGAGCCGGGTCAGTGGATACGTGTAGAGTTGGGGTGTGGAAAGAAAATTAGTGCGTTGAGGGTTACCAATTCTTATTTCAATCTATGGACCTGTCTTGCCATAGGTCCCCACATCTCCCTCATCCTTGACAGGCATCTCACTATCTCGTATATTTGTTCTAGCAACCAGGTAACGAGCGCTGCGCTCGTGGAGAGGCAGACACCAGAGGACAACCATGCAGGTGCAGCGGGCCTACAAAACCGAACTCTCCCTGAACGACGGGCAAGTCACGGCCTGCAGGCGGCATGCCGGCGCCGCGAGGTGGGGTTCTCCGAGTTCAAGCGGCAATTGCTCTACAAGGCAGCCTGGTATGGGGCGAGAGTGGTCCTGGCGGATCGGTGGGAGCCATCGAGCAAGCGGTGTAGTGGCTGTGGCTGGCTGGATGAGAAGCTGACTCTCTCCACCCGCACGTTTGCCTGTCCCTACTGTGGTCTGGTGCTCGACCGCGATCTGAATGCCGCAATCAATCTTGCCAAACTGGCAGGTTTGTTCCTCGGGCAGTATAAACGCTCGGTGCGAGCAGCCAGCTCTGGCTCGGAGCCGTAACCTCCGCGTGCAACTGGCGGTGATGAAACAGGAACCTAACGCCAAGTATGGCCTTGTCCATACTTGGGTAAGTTTGGGAGAACGGCCTCAAGGCCATGGAACGCTCCCGCAGGCACGCCATGGGTTAGGAGGACGAAGGAGAACGCTGATGCATCTTGATATACCAGACGATCTGGGGGTTGCCGAGGAGCAAGTGGCGCTCGATCTCGTCCTGGAGTTCTGGCCAGCCATCGAAAAAGTGGCTGAGATAGTGGCTGAACGAGGCACGTTGCCAGGATATGAGGCGCATCAACTTATCTCCGATAGCTTGAGAAACTCCGGCTGTCATATGTTCAGCTACAACGCCACGAACCCGAATCCGAGGGCCGCATACACGAGGAGTATTGCGGTCGCGAAGAGTGCCAGCATCCAGGGACGCATCACCCGCGTCAGCACGAGGATCTCAGGCAAGCTGAGGCCCGACGCAGCGATCATGAACGTCAGGACTACGGGAGCGGGTACACCATGCTGAATCAAGGCATAACCAAGAGGAATGAGCAACAGGATGTCCGCATATACTATCCCACCCAACGCAGCGGCAAGGGGGATGGCAAGCACAATGGCGAGAGTCCCCACTTGGGCGATGGCAGACGTGGGGATCACCGCATCGATCAGGATGCCCCCCACCGTGGCAAGTGCTAACCAAGGGAGAAACTTGCGGGTGAGCTGGCCACCGAGTTTCGCCGCGCTGCGAAGAGCCTTTCCCTTTCCTACGTGGACGGGCTCGTCTTCCTCGAACCACAGATAGTCCCGCAGGGCCAGAGCACGCGGTATGCGCCCCAGTACCCACCCCACCAGCACGGCGGCACAGAGGCATACCCCCAGGTAAAAAAGCGCCACTCGCCAGCCGAAAACCACAACGAGCAAGATGAGGGCCCCCAGATTGATCGTAGGCGATGCCACGAGAAACGACACTGCGGGTCCGACCGGAACCTCGACTTCCAGCATACCCAAGAAGAGCGGGACTGCGGTACAGGTACAGAAAGGCGTCGCTGCACCAAGCAGCGCACCCGCTAGGTTGCCTACTATCCCAGGATGTGCTGTGAAGACCCGCTGCAGTCGGGCAAATGAGACGCGCTGCTTGACGTAAAACGCCAGCGTTGCTGTACTGAAGAGCAGCACGGCAATGAATACAAGCAGCGCTGGGAAGAACGCCAATCCCTGCCATGGCATCGCCGATGGCGCTAGATTGGACATAATCCCTCCTCATCTGTTTCTCATTCGTTCAACGCTTCGCTTTCACTCCATCGTCCGTCAAAGCGCGTTGCGGCAAGGGAGAACGGGTGCCTCTCTTGGACATGTACTTTGGCCTGTGGAGTGTATTGTACGAACAGAACGGAATAATCTTCCCGTCGGGGAGGACGTGATGGACACAGCATTTCTTCGCCGATCGGACGTCAAAGTTCCAGGCATCCATGAAATACATGATCACGATGCGAAACATATTCTCGTAGAGCAAAGATCCATGCTCTTTCTGGGTCAGCATCCCTGGCACCACCGGGAGGCAGCAAGAGAAGTCGTAGAGCGTATTCCGCGTTGAGAGTGGAGCGGAGGCGGACCACAGGCGCATCAACGCCGAGCCGACGACGCCCTTCATGTCGTCAACCCGGAAATTGATCTGGTTGCCGATCACGTCGAGATATTGGCGCACATCGACATAGCGCGGCAGCGGCTTCACTTTCTTGCCCTTGGTATAGGCGTACGTAATGCTGATGCAGTCGCTGTGGCACGGTAGCGGAACAAAATCGTCCGCTTGGAAGATGCCACCGGTTTGGGTTTCGATCGCGCGAATCACATCGGGGGTCGTCGTGCGGTCGAGCGGATCGAAGCTCTGGTGGCGTCCAACGTTGGTGATGGGCTGGAAGGTGACACCGCGTACCATCTTCTCAGCAAGTCCAAACTTGACGATCTCGCCGATCTCGTCTTCGTTCACGCCGCGCTGGATCGTTGCCGTCAGGTTGATGGGTATCTCATACTTCGTCAAATTGGCAATGGCTCGTTCCTTCAGCGAACGCAGATCTTCCCCGCGGATCACACGATACGTTTGCTCACGGAATCCATCGAATTGGAGGTAGACCTCAAAGTTCCCGTTGAACTCCGCGAGCTTTCGGACGAACTCCTCGTCTTTGGCGATGCGTACCCCATTAGTATTGAGCATGATCGCCTTAATACGCTTGGTCTTCGCTAGCTGCAGGATCTCGATGATCTGGGGATGGATCGTCGGCTCACCACCGCTGAACTGCACCACATCAGCGTAGTCTTCGTTCGCCACGATGGTGTCGATCATCCCCTCGACCTCCGCCACCGAGTAGTACTTGCCGACGTCAGAATCAGCGAAGCACGTCGGGCAGCGCAGGTTGCAGGCTTCTGTCACCTCGATGAGCGCCAGACATGTATGCTGTTCGTGGTCAGTGCAGAGCCCACAGTCGAGCGGGCACCCCAGTTCCACCTTCGTCTGAAATCTCTGCGGCAGCGTCCCCGGCTTGTTGTACTGGCTCTGGCTCAAGTAGTATTTCGCATCAGACGACAGCAACGACTTCACCGCGCCATGCTCTGGGCATGTCTTGTACATGAAGACCTTGCCGTCCTGAATGAGGATCTTGGCCTGGACAACTCGCAAGCATGTTGGGCAGAGGCTGTTGGTGAAGTTGTGGTAGATGTAGGGCCGGTCGCGGCGTTCAACGGCCATCTCATCCGTCTTGGCAGCGATGTCGCCCATGGTGACCGGTGGCTGAGTCAGGGATTGTTTACGCATCGACATGCTCCTTGAGCGATGTAGCAGCAGAGCGCCACTCGCACTAGCCTTACCGCGTTGACTCGTGCCATGAAGGCTGTATAGTTCTCGCATGAGAGACTAATAAGGGATGGAAAAAAACAACACGGTGCAGCCAACAGCGAACACGATTGGACTGATGACGACCATTGTGAGCAACCCATACCCAATGGGACGTGTACGGCTCATGACGAGCAGCACGATCATCGCGATGATTTCGGCCAGATAGAGCACAATACCAAGTAAGAACAGATACGAGAGGAACGAGTTCGCCGGTCCGCCACGCGAGCTACTAATTACTTGGCCAATACCAATCATGACAAGCACCAGCGGAATCAACCCGACGCCCAGTCCTATAAGATAAGCTCTAAGAAAGCCTCGCTGCGGCGGGGGCGGAGCTGCGGGCAGAGTCGGAGGCATTGGCGGGGGCGGAGGAGCTGGCACAGTCGGAGGCATTACGCTGAGCATGACGCGTGAGAGCAAATACCGCGACATCAGCATACACGGCTCTCCTTTCGCGACGTGAGTGATGGCCCCACGAGATCGCACGACCGTTAAGCCACGCTAGCTATGCCACCCCAGCAGATTCGTCCACGCGTAGGTGCCCAACGACCGCAGGCACGCGCACCTGTGCGCGGGCTCGGGCTCTGCGCACGAACGAGCGCACGAGCTGATAGCCAAACGTCGGGATCGCCAGAGAGTAAAGTACCTGCACCATGGTCAGGCCGAATAACACATGGGGATCGGCGCGCGTGAAATCGAGCAGGAAACGTAGGCTGCAATACCCGACGATGTAGACCTTGAAGAGATCGCCCGCCTGTGGCAACCGGCCACGCAACGCTAGCAGCGCACCGAACAGAGCCAGATCCAGGATCAACTCGTAGAGGGCCGTGGGCTGGCGGCGCACACCTTGTTGCACGATCCCCCAAGGAAGGGTTGTCGGTGCGCCGAACGGATCTCCGCCGAGCAGATTCCCCAGTCGACCGATGGCCTGAGCCAACGGAATCGCCGGAGCAAAGATATCTCCAGTCGAATAGGGGATCTTGCGCCAGCGCTTGACGAGCAGGACACCACCATAGCCACCAAAGAACCCGCCCGTCCACGCCTGACCGCTGTACCAAAGGGACGGGAGATCTGCGATGAACTTCTGGGGACCCAGGAAGAGCAACATGCTCGCTTTGCAGCCGATCAAGCCGCCGACAAGCGCCCCCAGTGCGACGAGCAATACCTCTTCGTTTGCACGATGCAGCCGGACCGCTTCGCGATACGTCACGATGCCGCCCACGGCGAACGCAGCGAGAAAACAAAGCGAGTACGTGGAAAGATAGACGGAGCCGAGCTGTAACCAAGGATACATCAGCTGCTCTCCTGTCCGTGAGAGGTGTCGCAATGCAGTAAAGGCGTAGGAGGGAATGCAGGTGTAGATCGAGCGATGGAAAGTCCAAGGGATACGAACGATCACAGTGGGTTTTGTGTTTGCTTCTATTGTCGGCAAAAATACTCTACCATAACTGTCACATTAGTGTCAACTGGTTGCTTTGTTCCTCACTACAGGTGCTCGAAGCATCGCAGTAGATGGACTTTCCTTTATCCAGGACACTCACGCTGCGGGATCCACCATTGGCCACACAGAGCAACTTGCCGTCAGGTGATACGGAAACTGCACAGGAGTAAAATCATCTTTGCGATGATTTGAACGGAACTTAGGCCACTGATGCAGCGGGCGTACTTGCAGGTTGCAGCAAGCATGGTCCTGGAAGCGAAAAACGTTGACTTACCTGCCATGCAGTGGTACCGCTCGGTGGGATTCCACTCGGGGTCTCCCTGACGCCGGTGGAAACACGCCATGTAAGGTACAGTCTGCTCTACAGACTATCCATGTCTGTAGAGCAGACCTACTGTCTCTATCTTGTTTTGGTTTGCCAGACTTGAGCGACCATTTGGATCGGATCCCAAGGTCCTGGTAGAGGGCGGCGGCGACAATATCGATACGCTCGGCGACTTCGCTGCCCCACGGCCCAAGTATCTGCGCTCCCAGCACGCGCCTGCTCTGTCGATCGGCAGTCAGACGCAGATGCAGTTCTCTCGCGCCGGGATAGTAGACCTTGTGATCCCATGCCGTTAGCTCCGCCGTCAACGGGTCATAGCCGGCCGCACGCGCCTCTGACTCCAAGAGTCCAGTGCGGGCAACGACCAGCTCGCAGACTTTGACAACCTGCGTACCAACCGATCCGGCAAAGAGCCGGTTGCCCCCGACGGCATTCTCCCCGGCGACTCTCCCCTGCTTGTGAGCAGTGGTGCCCAAAGGTAGATAGGTCGGCTCAGGCAAGAGGCGGTGATGGGTTTCCACACAATCTCCAGCTGCAGAGATGTCTGGCACAGTTGTCGCCATCGACCGCGTGACCCGAATAGCTCCAGCCGCACCCAAGCGTACGCCGGCAGCCTCGGCCAGCTCAGTGGCCGGCAGCACACCAGTTGCGACCAGGACCAGATCTGCCTGCACCTGCAGAGCTACCAGCTCAGCCGGCTGAGCTTCGGCTGGACTGCGTCTGCCGCGCACGACCAGACCGGCGCCGTCGCGTGCAATTTCGCTCACCTGTGCCTGGGTGATCACACTCACGACATGCCGCGCTAGTTCAGCGGCGAGCTGCCCACTAAACGCGGGATCGACGGATGGATGGATATATGGGCCGCGCTGGAGCAGCGTGGTGGCGATCCCGCGAGCAGAGAGGGCTTCGGCCATTTCCATCCCGATATAACCGGCACCCACGATCACCGCGCGCTGTGGCGCTCGTTCCACCAGATGACGATGGAGGGCAAAACTGTGATCCATGGTGTGCAAGAGGTAGACACCGTCCTGCTCCAGGCCGGAGATGGCAGGTATCCGCGGCCGCGCGCCAGTGGCGATGATGAGCCGATCGTAGGGCACCATGAATGCCCTGTCCAGGGTCGCTGTCTCTCGAGAAGATTCAAGCTGCCCTAGCTGAGCACTACGACTCGGCTGTACCCGTACGCTTTTGCGGGCGGGATCAATCGCAGTGGCAACATGGTCGAGTAGAAGGCTAATGCCCAAGCCATCGATCTCGGCGCGAGTGCGGTGAGCCAGCGCTTGCCAGTCGGGCACATCGCCGCTGAGGTAGTAGGGCAGTCCACAGATGCTGAAGTTGGGATAGGAGTCGGCGACCACCACCGTCACCTCTACCTCGGGAGCCAGCTCATGAGCCTGTAGGGCTGCGCTGATCCCCGCATCGCTTCCTCCAATAATGAGCAGACGCATTACTTGTGCTCCTCCGCTCGCTCCAGCTGTTCCTGCTCGAGTTCCGCCGGTAATTGGTCGGTAATCCACCGCCAGAATTGGAAATACAAGCCATCCCGCACCGTGCGAAAGGCCTGGACCCGGTCAGCGTCACTGCCGGTTACGGCGGCCGGATCGGGGAAGCTCCAATGCAGACGCAGGGCGATCCCTGGGAAAATCGGGCACTGCTCGGCGGCGCGATCGCAGACGGTGATTACATAGTCGAAAGGCTGGTCCAGAAACTCGGCGACCGATTTGGACCGGGCCTGGCTGATATCAATGTAGCGTTCGGCCATGACTCGTATAGCTAGTGGATTCACTGATGTGGGATGGGTGCCGGCACTGAAAGCCGCGTACTCGCTTCCTCCGAGATAGCGTAACCACGCTTCCGCCATCTGCGAGCGAGCGGAATTGCCGGTACACATAATGAGGACGCGAGTAGGCGGAGTAAGCTGGCTTGGAAGAGAGAGATGCGCAGTGTCTGCCGCGTGCGGATGGGATCCGTCAGTTGCCAACAGCGAGGGAGCACCTGACGCTGTAGGTACCGTTACCGGCTCACCGTGCTGTGCCAGCCACTGTTGGAGGCGGACCAGGATGAGGTCGCGCGTATGGCGGAACGCCCGGAGGCGCCCTTCCTCTGTTCCGCCAGCGACACTGGGATCAGCAAAGCCCCAATGGAGCTGCTCAGCAGCTCCTGGAAACACCGGACACTCTTCGGCCGCCTGATCGCAGACCGTGACCACCAGATCAAACGACTGGCCAGTGTAGTCACTGAGCGCATGCACTCCCTGGGGGAGGATGTTGATACCCAGCTCGGCCATGACTTTGACAGCCAGTGGATGCTGGCGCGTAGGATGCGTTCCGGCGCTAAATGCTGTGTAGCGCTCCGGGGCCAGCCAGTTCAACAGACCCTGTGCCATTTGCGAGCGGGCCGAATTGTGAGTACAGAGAAACAGAACGCGCGTGGTCATAGTTGTCCCTTCCTAAAGGTCGTGGTGCCGTAATCAGAACTACTGCTGGCCTAGAGAGAGTGTCTGGCTAGGAATTGCGCCATACTACCGACCGCCGCTGGACACCCGTAACCAGCGGTAGAGCAGCGCCCCGAGAGCGGCTCCCAGGAGCGGCGCCACGACGTATACCCACTGCGCGGTCCAGGTGCCGCTGATGAGTGCCGGTCCGAGCGACCGGGCCGGGTTCATCGAAGCACCACTAATGGGACCGGCAAAGAGCGCTTCAAGACCGACGGTCGCACCGATAGCGAAGGCGGCGGCCTGGCCAACTGCCCGGGTATCGGTGGCCACCGCCATGATCACAATCATGAGTCCGGCCGTGAGCAACACTTCAAATCCTGCCGCCTGCCATGGGCTACCAGCCGGTAGTGTAGCGCCTAGGTGGTCTACATTGCCCAAGAGCAGCCGCAGTGTGGCGGCCGCAGCAATCGCTCCCAGCATCTGGGCGCCCCAATAGCCCCAGAGGCGCCCGAGCGGAAAGTGGCGAGCGAGGACGAATCCGAGAGTCACCGCCGGGTTGAAATGTGCCCCGCTGATATGGCCAAAGGCCGAGATCATGGCGGCGACGACCAACCCAAAGACGAGACCGACACCGACATGGGTAATCTCTCCATGGGAGACCACATCGATCATGATGGCTCCACAGCCGGCAAAGACAATCCCAAACGTCCCCACCCCTTCGGCGACCAGCATCGGCCAGAGTGTCCCGGGCCCCACGGACGACGTTGCGCGCAGCTCTGGCGCGGACGAGCCCACTGGCTCAGGGTGGTGATTTGAGGATGATGTGGCCTGCCTGGCCGCCGGATGGGTCGCCATGGTTCTTTCCCTCATGTGACTGTTTGGTGCTGTCCTGCCGTCGAGCGTCTGATCGCTTCGATCAAGGACATGGACGAAAATCAGCCTGGACTGAGTAGCAATGGGCCAGCGCACTAGTGTTTCGGCGGCGCCATATGGAGGCCCGTTTTTGGATGGGGAAGGAGCAGGAGATAGCGGACGCGGGTCTGCAGTTCGACCGCAAGTCTGCGGAAAGCCGCCAGCTGAAGCTCTGGATCCAGGGTCGCGACCGGGTCGGGAAAGCTCCAGTGAATCTGGTAGGGATCTCCCCGGAACACCGGGCAGGTATCGCGCACGCGGTCGCAGACCGTGATGATGTAGTCGAACGATTCCTGGGTGAACTGGTCGAGGCTTTTGGCATAGAGATTTCCGGTATCGATGCCCAGTTCACGGAGCACGAGTAGGGTATTGGGATGAACCTCGGTGGGCATGCTGCCCGCACTGAACACCTCGACCTGCTCGCCGCCCATGTGCCGAAGGATAGCCTCCGCCATCTGCGAACGAGCGCTGTTATGCGTGCACAGGAACAGGACCCGGAGAGGGATCGTGGCGGTCGCCATTGCATCAGCACTAGACTGCTGGGATGGCACAAGGCCAGGATGCAGCGAATCACCGGCCTGCGTGTAGAGCCGATCGAGATGCTCCAGATCTACCCGGTAATACACATCCCGTGCATCGGAGCTACTGCGGTGATCTGCAAGCAATCCAAGGGCGCTCAGCTGTTTCAAGTGATACGATACCGCGTTCGACGCAAGACTGAGGGCTGCGCCGATCTCCCCGGCGCGGAGATCGCTCAGCGCCAATAACCTCACAATGGACAAGCGCTTGTCATCAGCCAGCGCGCGGAAAAATTGGAGCACGTCTGGCGGGGGGGCAACCAGATCCACGAGAGTGGTTTGTGACACCATGGGATGACCTCGCGATCGTAGCGTTAAGCATATACTTCAACCATATTTGCCTCAACTATGGTTGAAGTATAACAACTGCTCGTGGTACTGTCAAGGATAGCGGGCCTTGAGAGATCGGGCTCAGCAGCCGTAGACCTCCTTTCGGAACAGGCGGCTATAGCCCATGCTTGTTACAAGGCATGGATACTGATAGGGGATACGAATTCGTCCGGGTATCACCTAGCGTGCTGGCCTTGCGTCGCGTTGGCCACTGAGCTACTGCCCTGAGGTGCGGGTCTTCTTTCTGCATAGAACCCGGCGAGGTAGGTTGAGGTGAATATGAGCGCAAAAGGAATCCAGGTGCCCAGAGGGCTGGCAAACATGGCCAGACTCTTATTGATCAAGAGCGCAACTATAAAAAAATCCGCCGCGATTACAAAAGCTACAAAGCATATCGCCGTCTGTAGGGGCGACGTGTAGTTGAACCGTCTGAAATAGAAGAGGGATACGCCCGTAAAGAAGATTGGGGCAGCAACAGCATGAATGATGAGCGCGCTTTGCAGCGGCAAGGTTGCCAGACCAATGCCCATGGTTGCCGCGCACAGCGCCCAGCCTACAACGGCATGAGCGAACACAGTTAGCGCTTTCATGGCGTTCCTCCTCATTTCGTCTGAGTCCTACAATCAATGCTCAAAGCGGGCGTCTGACCTACCATAACGTGACCGCGAAGCGCCCGATTTGGAGGATAGACTACCCAGGTCACGCGGATGTCGCAGTGCACGCGCTTGTGTTCCCAATCGCATCACAAAAACGGGTGCGTTGCTCTGGTCTGTTCAAGGTGAGACCTAGCAACAAGAGTATGGCGAAGTCTGGTGCGTCCTTTTTGTGCCATCTCCGTCTTTGTAGGTGGCACAATGTACAGAGGAGGCAAAGATGGGTACGACTACTGAGCAAGTGTGGGAGGCATTTCACAGCCCATTGCAGCAGTTCATTCGCCGCCGGGTAGCTGACGACGACTTGGCGGAGGATCTGCTCCAGGAGGTGTTTCTCAAAATTCACCAGCGTGCGGGCAGCCTCAAGGACGTTCGCCAGCTGGAAGGCTGGATCTATACGATCACGCGCAATATCATCATCGATTACTATCGCAGCCAGCGCCAGACCGTGACGCTGGACTGGGCCGGCGACCTTGCCCTGCCGGAAAACCTGCCTGACGACGATATCGTGAGCGAACTGCTTCCATGCGTGCGTGCTATGGTGCAGAACCTTCCCGCCCCGGACCGGCAAGCCCTCGTACTCACCGAATACCACGGACTGACCCAGAAAGAGCTTGCCGGGCGGTTGGGACTGTCGGTTTCGGGTGCGAAGTCACGGGTTCAGCGGGCCAGAGAACGGCTCAAACAAGAACTCCTGGACTGTTGTCATTTTGAGCTTGATCGTCGCGGCCACATCCTGGATTATCAGGAACAATGCACCTGCGATGAGGACGACTCTTGCTCCTCAGAGACGGAATCGGATCCACGCAAAACCATCGTCGTGCTGCGTCCTTTTGATTCGGCTTCCGTCTCTACTAGGGACGCACGGAAGACGGGAGCATAGTGCTTCTCATCAGTCAGTCACCCCCGGCTGAAGCCGGGAGCTTGAGCGATCAGGCTCCACACTGACCAGTTCGCCTCACCCTTCGGGGTGGGGCAGCCGATACCGCTGAATGGATAGGTACCCTGGGATGGCACCTCAGTCCTGGGCTCTACGGTGCATCGTTAAACTTCCGCTTTAGGGGTGGTAAGCCAATGCGGTGCACACACAACGGAAACCAGCGGCTATCTGAACGAGGGGGCCCTTACCTTGGCAACAAGCGTGGCCTGTTACCGGGCCATTTCCCTGGGGAATCCCAGGGCGCACCGAGGAGTTCGTCCATGCAACGCGTCTTTGTTCTTGATGCCGAGCGGCGGCCGCTGATGCCCTGCCGACCGGCACGAGCCCGGTGGCTGCTCAGCCACCAGCGGGCAGCCGTGTTTCGTTCTGCCCCATTTACCATCATCCTGCATGAGGCTCGACCGGATGCCGTGGTGACGCCGCTGCGGCTCAAGATTGATCCCGGCAGCATCGCGGCCGGTCTGGCCGTGCTCAACGAAACCTATGGCGAGGTCGTCTGGGCAGCCGAGCTCACCCATCGGGGGCAGGAGGTCCGCACCCGTCTGCAGAAGCGTCATGCGTGTCGCCGGGCTCGCCGGCAACGAAAGACCCGCTACCGCCGGGCCCGCTTTCTCAACCGCCACCGGCGGGCGGGGTGGTTACCGCCCTCATTGGAAAGTCGGATCGCCAATGTGCTAGGTTGGGCGCAGCGGTTGCAACGGCTGTGTCCCATTGGAGCCATCAGTCAGGAGCTGGTCCGCTTCGATACCCAACTCCTGCAGAACCCCGAAATCTTTGGCGTGGAGTACCAGCAGGGCGACCTGGCAGGCTATGAAATCCGGGAGTATGTCTTGGAGAAGTTTGGGCGACAGTGTGTCTATTGTAGGAAGACCCAGGTTCCCCTGGAGCTGGACCATCTGCTGCCCCGGTCTCGGGGTGGCCCCAACCGGGCGAGTAATCTCGCTCCCGCCTGCCACCCATGTAATGACAAGAAGGGCACTCGAACCGCCGCCGAGTTTGGGTATCCCGAGGTGGAGGCACAGGCCAAGGCGCCGCTGCGTGATGCCGCTGCCGTCACTAGTACTCGGTGGGCACTCTACGGGAGGCTGAAGGCGCTGGGTCTCCCAGTCGAGACAGGCACGGGCGGCAGAACGAAATGGAACCGGTCACACCGGGGCATCCCCAAGACCCACTGGCTGGATGCGGTGTGTGTCGGCGCCTCAACGCCTGACCACATCTGCTGGCAGAGCGTGCAGCCGCTGCAGATCACGGCGCTGGGGCGGCATAACCGCCAGATGGTCCATGCGGATCGACGGGGCTTTCCGCATGGCCGAGCCAAAGCGACCAGTGTGGTGGGAGGCTTCCGCTCGGCAGATCTGGTGCGGGCGGTCGTGCCCGCACCGCTCACGACGCGTGGGGTGCACGTGGGCACCATCAGCGTCCGAGCCACGGGCTCCTGTGACATCACCACGAAACACCGTCGAGTGGGTGGGGTCTCCATCAAATACTGCCGGCAGTTGCAGCGGGTGGATGGGTACCGGTACGCGCAGGGGAGTCGGGCGCTTCCTCCCCCGGCTGAAGCCGGGAGCCTCCGCGCCCGAGTACAGTGATTCGAGCGCAAACCAAGAGAAAGGGAAGACGTCATGAGTTCTATTCCAGAGAGTGATGAGCAGTTGCGCGAAGAAGTTCGCGCTCGCTACGGCACAATGGCCTTACACATGCTAGACACGTCGGCAGCACAGGAGGTGGCCGGCTGTGAGCCGAGCTGTTGTGCACCAAGTGAGGTCGCAGAAATCCCACAGGCTGAGGTAACGCCTACCTCCTCCTCGTGCTGCGGACCCAGTTGCTGCGCAGCCGAGACCCTCAGCGCGGACCGGATAACCTCGGACCTCTATACTCAAATGGAGCTGGGTGAGATTCCCGTCGCTGCGGCGCTGGCGTCACTGGGTTGCGGCAACCCCACCGCACTGGCCGAGCTGTGTGCGGGGGAGCGGGTGCTGGACCTGGGAAGCGGCGGCGGCATCGATGTCCTGCTCTCGGCGCGCCGGGTAGGACCCACCGGCTTCGCCTACGGCCTGGACATGACCGATCCGATGCTGGAGCTGGCGGAGCGAAATCGACGAGAAGCCGGCGTCGAGAATGTCGCGTTCTTGAAAGGGATCATTGAGGCGATACCGCTGGCCGACAACAGCGTAGATGTGGTGATCTCCAACTGTGTGATCAACCTGTCCGCGGACAAGGGCCAGGTGCTGCGCGAAGCGTATCGAGTGCTCGCCCCCGGTGGGCGTTTTGCGGTCTCGGACATTGTTGTGCAAGGTGAACTGCCGCCGGCACTGCGCCAGAACATGGAATCCTGGGCCGGATGTGTGGCTGGAGCCCTCCAAGAACAGACGTATCGCGCGTTACTCCGCGAGGCTGGATTTGTGGATATTGACCTGGAAGCCACGCGCCGTTACAGTCCGGCTGATATCGCATCCAGCGTGGCCAGCGCCGGAGGGGCTGCTCCATCATCGGATGAAGGACAGAGTACCGACGGACAGTTGGTCAGCGCCTTTGTCCGCGCCCGCAAGCCGGCAAATATTTAACGATCGGCGCGAGAAGTCCCATCCCCTTTAGGGGATGGGAATGAGAGCCCCTGCCGCTCTGCGCGTACGTTCCCCGGCACTCCCTGCTTGAGCGCCGGATAGCTCCTGCCGCCTGCTCCGCCAGAGCCGAGGCCGCCCATCCCGTTTTTCCGCTTTGTCTCCTATCTCCTGTATGTACTATACAGAGAGCAGACAAACGAGGGGGAACGTGCATGGAAACGGTGCGGATCTATCGGCTGACTGGTTTGCGCCCGCGATACCAGGCCCGACTGCGTGCGGCCCAGAGGGAAGCGGCACAGGTCTGGACGCTCTGCCGGGACCTGCACCTCGCCGCCCGGCAGCACCATACCCCCTGGCCAGGGGAGCATGACTTTCACCAGGCGACCAAAGGCCGCTTTGCCCCGCACAGCCAGACCGTCCAGGCAATATGCCCGCGCCTTTGTGGGTAACGTGGACACCACGCGGGAACGGCGCACGACCAATCCCAAGATCCGCTACCCCTACAAGGACCAACGCTACTACCCGCTGCTGTGGCCGGCTCAAGCG
>JBKQTH010000349.1:0-25272 GCA_052143275.1 Ktedonobacterales bacterium
CTGACGCGCTGCTCATCGCGTCAGCAAGCCGGGACCCGACTATGCCAGCCGGGCGTGTCTGGGTCAGGGCCCGTCATATCGTCCTATCCAGCGCGACGGCCATCCTGTTCGCGTTGTTGCTGGCGGAGATTGAGTCACCGAACAGCTATTCATGGGGTTTTTTCCTTACCCTTGTGGTGGGGAGCGTAGCGACTGGACTGGCACTGATGGTTGAACTTCGTCGGCCTGCTGAGCAGCGTTCGCCGGGCCAGTAGCTCCGGGCACCGCCGTGGCTAGACGCCCTGCCTGCTCATACATAACGAGCAGATTGGGGACAAGCGACGAGCGCGGCGCCGCCACCGTGCGCTTTGCCAGCGCTTCAGACGTGATGCCAAGATCGTAGGCAATCTGACAGGTATTCGAGTCATCAAGGTGCTACGTAAGGGAGCAAAGTATCCTCCCCTGATGCGGGCACGTCCGAGTACGTACCTTTTGGGCGGTAGAGCGACTGTGTCACCGGGCGACAACACAGAGGACCGAGTGGCAGGCCAGCACGTGACATAAGAGTGACCCGCCCTTGTACGAGTTTTTATGAGTCGGTTTCTTCCCGGCTAGCAGTCTAGCAGGATCAGGGCCAAAGTAAAGGAGACCCATACCATGACCGAGCCGGCGATCCGCACCACCAATCTGACCCGCGACTTCGGTGCCGTGCGCGCGGTTGACTCGCTGACACTGGAGGTGCCGCCCGGCATCATCTTCGGATTCCTGGGTGCGAATGGAGCAGGCAAGACCACCACCATCAACCTGCTGTTGGGGCTGCTGGAGCCCACCTCCGGCCAGGCGCAGGTGCTCGGTTTCGACACGCGCAAACAGGGCAGCGCTATCCGAGAACGTACCGGCGCCCTGCTGGAATTCAGCGGACTGTACGAGCGGCTGACCGCCGAAGACAATCTCGACTTCTACGGCCGCGTCTGGCACCTGTCTGCTGCCGAGCGCCAGGCGCGCATCAAGGAACTGCTCACCCACGTAGGCCTCTACGACCGCCGCAATGAGCGGGTCGGAACCTGGAGCCGCGGCATGAAGCAGAAGCTGGCTATCACTCGCGTGCTGTTGCACCACCCGACGCTGATCTTCCTCGATGAGCCGACGGCGGGGCTCGATCCGGTGGCCGCGGCCGCGCTGCGCGACGACTTGGAGGGACTGGTCAAGAGCGAGGGCATGACCGTCTTTCTCAACACGCACAATCTACCTGAGGCCGAGCGGCTCTGCCAGCAGGTCGGGGTCATCCGTGCGGGCAAGCTGATGAGCGTGGGTAGTCCTGACCTGTTACGGCGGCAGACCGGTCGTCCGCAAGCCGAGATCGCCGGAGATGGGTTCACCCCACCGGTGCTGGCGGCGCTGCGAGAGCGGCGCGACATCGCGAGTGCCGAGGTCCAGAACGGCCACTTAGTTCTCGAGCTGGCCGACCAGCAGGTACGCATGGCCCCGATCGTGACGACGCTGGTGGAAGCCGGTGCCCAGATCGAGGAGGTGCGCCGCGGCCAGACCAGCTTGGAAGACGTCTTCATGACGTTGATGGAGGAGGGAGAGCGATGATGGAAGATCTCTATACAGTAATGCAGAAAGAGCTGCGCGAATACTTCGCAGCAGGCAGTAGTCGACGCGGCGCACTGCTCGGTATCCTGATCATCTTCGCCATCTTCGGCGTCGTCATTCCGTTAGAAAACGGTCACACGTGGGTGACCTCGCCGTTCGTCGTAGCCTTCTACGGTATCTACCTGCCACTGAGCCTGGTGACGAGCGTCATCGCCGACTCGTTTGCGGGTGAGCGCGAGCGACATACGCTCGAGACCTTGCTAGCCAGCCGCCTATCGGATCGGAGCATCTTGTTCGGCAAGCTCGGCGCGGCGCTCGCATACTCCTGGGTATTATCGATGGCTACCGCGATCGCAGGTATGTTCGCGGCAAACGTAAAGGGCGGGGGGAGGTTCGTCGTCTATCCCGCTGGTATTGCCCTCGCCATAGCAGTGGCGGCGGCGCTGACATCGCTCCTGTACGCTGGTATCGGGGTACAGCTCTCACTACGTGCTGCCACAGTGCGACAGACTCAGCAAGCCATGACGATCGTTTTTCTGGTTGTGCTTGTGCTGCCTTTTCTCATCTTTAGCCTGCTCTCGCCGCTGCAGAAGCAGCATCTCCTGGAGTCGCTGACCACCACCGTCAACTGGGCAGAGGTGGGAATCATTGTGGGTATCATCGTGCTGGTACTGGACGTGCTGCTGCTGGTGCTGGCACTGGCGCGCTTCCAGCGTGCGAGGCTGATTCTGTCGTAGACGTGCGCATGTCCCAGCACCTCCTAGTTGCGAACCTACGAGCAAGTGTGCGCGGATTACAGTGGAGTCTCAAGCTCTTGCATATGAGTCCGAACGGCACTGCTGAACGCATCGTAGGCTTTGACTACACCTTCATGTTGATCGAGTACTGCGTCGGAACTTCCAGCTGCCAGTGCTTCTAGAAGCTCTCTAAATGCTTTCTCAAACGCTCGGCCACGTTGAACGATATCGCTATTTTCCCCTTCGATTGCAACCAGTGACAAGACTCGCTGGAATTCAGTACGTTCCTTTTCTGAAGTCATGTAGAAATCACGGTAGACCTTCTTTGGATTTTCACGTAAATTGGCCAGTTCACCTTCCTCGAGTATGTACGGTGCGAGTGCGTCCGAGTACATAGAGTAAGCTACTTCCGCATACTTTTGAGCTGCCACGATCAACTCTTCGCATCTCTTCGTAAGCCGGTCATGACGTGCTGAGTCTAACTGCCGTTTATATGCGATGTCCTCTCGTTTCCGCTGTTCCTCTAATAGCTGGCGCGTCAGGATATCTTGATTTCTACCCGTGAGAACTGATCCTATTGCGGTGCCCGCGATGCCGAACACACCAGCAAGCAATATTCCAATGATGATGCCCAAGTTGATGTTCAAGTCCATCGTGACACTCATCCTTCCAGACAGGAGATTGCTGATACGGGTCAGTGTATCTAATATGCTTGCTGGCAGGCCATTTTCTACACAAAAATACTGCCCGTAGGTTCTGCGGGCAGTCTCGTGTTTCGATCTTACTTCAAGATCGAGCGGGCAAATCGGTTGAAGCCGCGATACAATCCGCGTCTCGCAAGCAATCTCACGACTCTTCGCGGATCACCATGATCGCGCGGTACGTTCTTGCCGCATGTTGTGCATGATAGGTGGATCTGGACACCTTGAAAAATTGGGTGCGGGTGAACACGAGCGAACCAGCATGAACTGGTCAACCAGAGTTCGACTCTCCCCATCTCCACCACTTCGATCGTTTTGTTACCCACACGGGAGCCCTGAATTTCAGGGCTCCTATCTCTTTTCACGTCGTGCAGTACTGTGGAATATCGTCACTTGTCGCTGGAGTTGGTGTCAGAATTGACACTGGTGCGAATTGAGATGAAGTTTGATAGCTGGCAAGTCCCGCTTAGGCCCGTAATTTCCGGCACCGAGGCCCGTTGATGAAGCGTCACAAACAGCCGCTATAGAACTTCAAAACTGTTGCACAGTCGCCTAGTGACGCACGATGTACGGGAAGTGGCACGCAAGGCACCAGAGGGCCCAGCTAATCATAAACTCCAGACACAACGATATGCCGCTCTGCTGACGTGCGACACGTGCACAAGTCACAAGGATCGAATATTCCTGGAAACCAACCGATCGAAGATTGTGGCTCTGGAGGTGGCGCATTCACGTTACCCAAGTTGCTACTGGGAATACTCCCATCAGCACAGAGCAAACTGGTGTGACGATGATCACTTGCCATCAATGAGCCGCTGTGGTTATGTTACTGCCAGTAACTCAACGTCTACGACGAGGCACGAGGTAATACGGTATACATCTCCTTCTCGTACCTAAAGACTCGCGAGTCCACCATAGAGGGAAAGTCCATGAAACTAGCCGAAGCACTGGCATTGCGTGCCGACATGCAGAAACGCATAAGCGGGCTAGGCAACCGCGCAGGGGAAAGTGCACAAGTCCAGGAAGGCGAGCAACCGCCAGAAAATCCAGAGGAGCTGCTGGCCCAACTTGATGACCTATTTGCTCAACTTGCTCTGTTGATTGCTCGTATCAATCGTACCAACCTCGGTGCGACTCTGGCAGATGGAACGACCCTCACCGACGCACTCGCCCGTCGTGACGTATTGGCCCTACGCTTTCGTACCCTGGGTAGTATCGCCGATGCGGCAGCAGCGAAGCAATCACGGTATAGTCGTTCCGAGATCAAGATGGTAGCAACGCTGAATGTCAGTACACTCCGCAAGCAGCTTGACGAGATCGCCCAGCAGCGACGTGAACTTGAGGTCCAGCTCCAAGCTGCTAACTGGACGGTGGACCTACTGGAAGACTGAGGAGGGTGACGGAGGACTGGGAGGCCACTACAGGTGAATAATTGGAGAGAACGCGAGTTGGTAGCCTGAGCGAGAAGAGTAGCGAGCGCACCCCCTTACAACGCTTCCAAAAGGCGTTGCTCTTGACTCTGGGACGCAGTCAGCCGCTTATTGTGACGTCCACGATGGCGCACACTTGCATCCAGCACTCTGCATTGTTTTATTACCATCGCGCTGGACTGTTCTTTATCAGGTGAGGGTGGGATAGGGGTCGCGTTCTCTCCCCGCTCAACAAACTATAGCCCTGCCTCTGTCGCCTTGGGATTGGCTGTTCAGCATGCAAGATGAACTGCCCCCAGTTTTGCCCCCAGCACCGACGACGAAACACGATACGTGACGACTTACAACGGACACTGGGGCCCGCGCTGCATCGCTACAACGACACCCACGGACAGCCGCTGAACAGCGGCAAAATGCTCCGATCGGGTCTCCAAAACCGCAGGTCACTACGCCCATTTTCCACTGGTATCCCCCAATTCTGGGTCAGTTATACATTAGGGGCGAGAAGACCCATCCCGTTGACGGGATCGAGAGTGTCACTGGAGTAGCGCTCTGACTCCCAGCACCCAATAAGCAAACACTAAATACGGTATCGTAGGCAAGAAAAGCAGTGTTTACGTGGGGTCGTAGCCATGCTATAGTGGCAACATTCTGTATCTGTGCTAGGTTGACAACAATGTGTAAGGAGGCTGAGAGTGGCACAACCACATGAGAATCAGCCTGATTTCGCAAGTCTATTTGCCAACCCTACTATCGATCGTATGCTGACAGAACTAGATCCATATCAATTCGAAGATTTCGTTGGTTATGTCTTTCAGCGAGCCGGCTTCATGGTAGAGGATACTGCCACCCAATTTGGTCCAGGCTTGGATCTCAAACTCTATACTTTGCCCACTCCCATAAAGCGCCTTCATTCCGGTGTGTCCGTCAAGCAATATCGGCCACCATCGCAGAAAGTGACCGCACCCGAAGTAAATAACTTGCGTGGTGGCCTGGCTGACCTAGGGGGTGTGCCAGGATATGTGGTCACGACGAGCACCCTCAATGATCCCGCGAAGACCCAGGCGCGTAGAGATCCGCGCATCTATTGGCTGGATGGCGATCATCTCATGCGCTATATCACCTACATACGGGGCACACGATCGGCACCGAAGCGACCTGTAGAGGAGGCATTACAGCCTCCTGGTCCGGCCCTCGCTCCTATTCTGCCCGAAATCTTCGAGGTAGGCGACACTCTCTTGCGGCGCCGCACAGCAGACACTGTGATACTAGCCGTGGCAAACCACAAGGGTGGCGTCGGCAAGACAACTACAGCATTAAATCTTGCGTTCGGTCTAGCAGGCAAGGGACATTGTGTTCTTCTGGTAGATATGGATACGCAAGCGAATCTGACAAAAGCCTTGCCAAACCCGCAGGCGAATAACGGTGTACCTGGACACCTAGGTGAGTACTTCGCCGGAAGAAGACCGCTCGGCGATCTGGTACGTCCGACTGAATTTAAGGGAGTCTGGTTGATTCCTGCTGATAACGAGATGGCACGCGAGGATCGCGGAGGCGCCTTTGGGCCAGATGCGGAGCTCCGCTTCATGAGGGATTTGCACGCTACGAATCTTGTACCGCCACCGGTATTGGAAGCACGTCCCTTTGACTGGATCATTCTCGATACTGGCCCATCTATGGGTTTCTTCACCCGACCGGCTCTGGCAGCAGCGCACTATGTGCTCATGCCTATTGCTCCGGGTGCTTTTGCCGATCTTGGCTTGCACCAACTGCGCCAGACGGTTGCAACTGTACAAGCACTCTGCCCGGAGCCCATCACCGTGCTTGGCAGTTGTGTCACTCAGTGGCAGGACAATAAACTGAATAACCAGTTACTGTCAGAGGCGGTACGCGAACTGGAGAATGCTGGCGTCCGACTCCTGCAAGCGAAGATCCCGCTAGACAAGAGCCATATTGAGAAGGCACATTTGGAGACTGGATCAGGGAAACGAACTAACCTGTTCTCGCATAATTCTCCAGCAGCCACAGCCTATATCAAACTGGTGGAGGAGGTACTGACGTATGTCCAATCACAGGAGAGGTAATGTGGCCCAGCAACGAGCGCGCACCACGTCAGTGAAAACGACGAAGCCACTGAGCGCGAAAGAGCGCGGTGAGAAAGCCACGGAGAGTCTCCGTCAAGCCCTCGGTATACCGCTGGTTCAAGGAGATGCCGCCGTATTTGGAGCGGCTTTGGCCGAGATCGCCGTAGAGGAGAGCAGATACAACGCCCGTTTCGCCTCCGCGGTTCGAGAACGCTACCAGGAACTCATGGCGCAACAGCCTACACCGAAGTCAGTGTCCGCCAAGCAAAAGCCAGATTTGCCTCCACTCGTGCTCATTCACCGGGTTGAAGGATATAGGGCAGATCCCTTCAGTCCGCCTAATCCGCGGCTACTGATTCACATGTATGGAGTTCACCAACTGGATCGGGCCCTACAGGACTACACCCTGGACATGCTGAAAGACACAGCAGCCAAGGTACAATCCGAGCATCCTGGCACCAAACCACGGAGCAAGGCGAGCAAGCAGTCGGTCATTGACTACATCGTCCAGTACTCAGGGCTATCGGACTAATTGTGACCCAGTGCCAGTGCAATTTGATATGGCACATGGTCTGAATTTTTCGGCATTTTGTGTAATCGTGGACTTAAAGTCCGCTTCCGGGCAAGCCCGAGTTAGGGCAGGGCCGCTCCCGCCCTACTCTCTGCTTTCCTGAACGGCCGTGCTACAATAGCAGCACTGGCTCAGCAGCAAGCAGCAGGAGGCACCATGAGTGAGCCGCGTATCTTCGTCAGCTATTCCCACCAGGACTTTGCGCAACAGCTCGTCAATGACTTAAGAACGGCTGGGGCTGCAGTCTGGTACGACGTGAGCGGCGTCGGCCATGGCGACTTCATCGACCGTATCGACGAGGACACTGCGACTGAGATCCTTGATATCTCCGCTTATCTTCTTACGTGGCACCCTAGCAACTGCTGCTGTGCTGGCTGGCATTGCCATTGCTTTCTTGCCTGAATTTGCGACTGTTGCCAGTACTACCAGGAACGATTTCGCGTCATACCTACTCATTGGAGCGATGCCGAGTTATTTCGGGCTCTTTGGACCAGATCCAGCTCTAGTAAAGAAAGGCTGACTAGATGGATTCTAGGCGTGGAACTCCAAACAGGGCAGTACGGGGTATTGCTATTGTGATTCCTATGTTCTTCCTGATTAGTGTCTGTGTTAGCGGATGCGCATCTGTCTCCAGTGGATCCTCGGCTTCTCGGCAGAGTATATCTACACCAACGTCTACTCCCGTTCCAGTCGGTGTTTTTCCTCCCTCCGGAGCACAGGTGCTCTTCAAAGACCCTTTGCTGAATGACAAGAGCAACAATTGGCAGACCAATGAACTTCCCACGGGAAGTTGTACCTTTCCGGGAGACGGCTACCAATTTATGGCGCCTCCCGATCAAGGTATTCCTTGCCTCTACAGTGGCAAGTCAACCCTTCCTAAGGACGTTGCGGTGGAGGTAACGGTCAAATTCGTGACAGGATTCGAGAAACCAGCTTCTGCTGCAGCACTTGTCGTGCCTGGGGTCGCACTTGTCGTGCGTGCGGACCACACTGACGAGGGGTACTATTTCGAATTAAACGCAGCGGGGCAATATAATCTTGAAGTTGCAGGTGATCAAGCGATTTGCCAATGTGGCCAAGGGATCGGACAAGGCACACTCCCAGCGACATATGTGCACGAGGGAGATGGATCCTCGAACGTGCTTGAAATGAGTATACAAGGGAGCACAGTTGAAATTTTCATAAACGGGCAGTTTCTTGACTCGGCAAGGGACACAACGTTTGGCGCAGGACTGATTGGCCTGGACATTCGCACTGGATCAGGAGGACCTAGTGAAGCAGTGTTCAGTGATATGACTGTTTGGGGGCTACCATAGCTGAAAGGGACCAGCTAGTGGGTCACGCGGGAATTGAATAGCCATCTATGACGGCGGCGCCCGAACCGCCCAACGCGTGGCGGCACCACCGGGCGCGCTCGCGCCGTGCTGGCGTACGGTTTCAACCAGTTGGATCTAGATCGCGTGGAGTTGTGGATCCAGCAAGGGAATATCGCCTCGCAGCGCTTCGACGCCCTGTATCCGGTATTTGTCCTGCCTGACGTCGCGGCGTCCGCGGAGTACTATCAACACCAGCTTGGCTTTACTCTGGAATGGATGTTTGGTGAGCCCCCTACCGTTGCCATGGTGGCGCGCCGCGAGTGGAGCTGGAGTGGAGTACGCATCCAATTTAGGCGGGGCAGGCCCCTGGCGGCCCGACGGCGCATGCTCATAGTGATCGAGGTCGGATCGGACATCGATACGTTATTTCAGCGGTACACCGCTGCGAGCGTCGAAATTCAGAGATCCATCGTGAACCGGGAGTGGGGCAGCCGCGACTTCGACATCACCGACCTGAACGGCTATCGGCTTTGTTTTTCTGGTCTGCCGGCCGCGGAACGCTTCTGAAGGCAGCGCGCGAGGTGCCTAGCGGCGCGGTATGATGTGAAGCACGTACCAAGGGTGGAGGGTCCATCCATGGACAAGTTTTCGAGAATGGAAAGCGCATGTCAAGATCTCTAACCATCGAAGACCTGTATGAGATAGTGTTTCTTAGCAGGCCGCGGATTTCTCCGGATGGAGCGCGCGTCGCCTATGTCGCCACCGAGATTGACAAGCGGGCACATGCGTATCGCTCGGCCATCTGGGTAACATCGATCGATGGAGGTGAAGCCCGGCGCGTGACGGCGCAACCGGGCAACGCCACCGACCCAAGCTGGTCCCCAGACGGAAAGTTCTTGGCCTTTCTATCCGATCGCCCGGGCGAAGCCAGCCGAGCGCCGGAGCGCGAGCAAAAAGCGCTGGGCAAAGACAAATCGCAAATCTGGCTGCTGCCTACCGACGGCGGCGAGGGGCATCAGCTTACCTTTATGCCTCATGGCGCCTCGTCCCCTGTCTGGTCGCCCGACGGACGGTCGCTGGCTTTTACTGCCCTGGTGGGCCCGCTGGACGAGGAAACCGAGGACGGCAAGCCTCTGCCCAAGGTCCGCGTGATCGACCGCCTCTGGTATCGCCTCGACGGTGTCGGCTTCATTCACGATCGTCGCTCGCACCTCTTTCTCCTGCCGGTCGGCGGAGGTGATGCGGTGCAGCTTACCGACGGCGATTGGGATGACGGTGATCCGGCCTGGGCACCGTCGGGCGCCCACCTCGCTTTTGTCTCCAGCCGCCAAGAGGACCGCTGGCGCAGTCCCGCGCCCGATGTGTATACGCTGTCCGTCGACGAAGGTAAAGCGGGCGCGCTCCGCCGGCTAACCGACGGCAGCTTGAGCTGCGCCAGCCCCGCCTGGTCGCCCGACGGCCGGTCCATCGCCTTCTTGGGCGCGCTCAAGCTACGCTCGGCCGGCCAAATTGACGTGTATACGATTTCAGCCGGCGACGAGCAGACTCCGGCCACCAATCTCACCGCGGAGTTCGAAGGGTGTTGCATGGACTGGACTAACACCGATACCGACGCCCGTGACCAGCAGCTGGCACCGGCGCCGATCTGGTCCTCCGACGGTGCGACACTGTATGCTTTAGCCTGCCGTCGAGGCGCCACCCGCGTCTATGCGCTGCCGGCCACCAACCCAACGGGACCGGATCCAGTGACACTTACTCCCGGCCAGATGCATGTCCGTGACTTCTCCATCGATAAGGCTGGCCAACGCGTCGCGCTGCTGATAGGAACCCCTACCCGGCCTCCCGAGCTCTTTGCCCGCTCCACCGGCTCCGGAGAAGATATACGACCGTTGACGTCGGTCAACGAGGGGCTGTTTAGCCAGCTCCGTCTGGCGACCCTGGAGCATATGCCGTTTACCGGCGCCCAAGACTGGCCCATGGAGGGATGGATTCTCAAGCCGGCAGATTTCGACACGAGCAAGAAGTACCCCCTGATCGTGCAGATACACGGCGGCCCGCACACGCAGTACGGGTACGGGTTCTTCCACGAGATGCAGGTGCAGGCCGCGAGCGGCTATGTCGTGCTTCTGACCAATCCTCGCGGCAGTATCGGCTACGGACGCGAGTTCTCTTTGGCGGTTCGCGGCGCCTGGGGTGCGGTGGATTCCTTGGACATACTGGCAGGAGTGGACGCAGTCGTCGGCCGTGGCTACATCGACGAGCGCCGCATAGGGGTAACCGGCGGCAGCTACGGCGGCTTTATGACCAACTGGCTCATCGGGCACTATCCCGAGCGCTTCCTGGCAGCGGTAACCGATCGCTCGGTCTACAATCTCGTCTCGGATTTCGGCTCGAGCGATTTTGGCTGGACCTTCGCCGACGACGAACTGGAAGTGACGCCCTGGGACGATCTCGATCGGTACCTGCAGCGGTCGCCGTTCACGTGGGTGAGAAACATCCGAACGCCGCTCTTAATCATTCACAGTGAGCAGGATCTGCGGTGCAACATCGAGCAGGCGGAGGAGTTGTTCGCCGCCCTTAAGTACCTGGGACGTGAGGTGCTCTTGGTGCGCTTTGAGGGCCAGAGTCACGGCCTCTCGCGCGGAGGCCATCCCAAGCTGCGGCTGGAGCGACTGCGCCATGCCTTGAGCTGGTTTGAGAAATACCTCCCTGCTGCTCCCGCTTCGGCAGAAGCCTAAGATCACAACCCGTACTAGCTGGCATACGGACGAGCGCCGGCCGTATACTAGCATCATAATAGTAGACTAGTCCTACATTTGTCATGTTGGGTGCAGCGGGTGAGAGGTGTTCATAAGCGCGCACAAGTCGGCCAAACCGGCGGTGAGGTGGGGCAGACGCCGCCGGGTCGACGGGCGCTCGCGCCAAGGCCGGAGCCTGTAGGCTCACGAACAGATAGGCGCACATGACCAGCTCCCACCAGCGCTCGATACTACAGCAACTTTCACTTGGCTTGAGCAGGCAGGGTGCCTAGCCTCAACACGAGTGGACGTCCATAGATAGCAGTTACCGGTCTTCAAAACCGTGGTGTGACAAACCGCCGTGACAGCCAAACTGACAGCCAGGAGGGCGATCAACCACGGACAGTGGCGGATACCGTGCAGGTACAAATCCAGAAAATTTCAACGGTAGCGGACACCAGCGGACAATGGTGAACACTGCTTACCCGGTCTTCTAAACCGGTCATCCGAGTTCGATTCTCGGCGGGGCCGCCCAGGATTTAAGCCACCTCACACGTTCCAGGTAGGGGGCCGGGTACGTCCTTGCCCCCAATTCTGCCCCCAATTATCGGCTCTTCCGAGGGGAGCTGACCCAGCAGTCAAGAAGAGGAAGGCCTGGCGCTCGATGTACACGGTGCGCCCACGCTACAGATTAACCTACACATGAGCCTATGCATGAGCCGCCCCGCGAGGAGGTTGTTCCTCGGGCGCACGGCGCCGGTCCAGAAATGCCAGCCCAGCGGCGGTCAGCAGAAAGACAGCAGGAATGAATGCCCACCAGCCCATGATGAAGAAGAATCCAATCGTGGCAAGCACCAACACCAGTGCGCCGGCCTCGGGCATGGCAAGCACGAGGAACGATCCAATGATCGCGACAATGGTGAGACCAAGACCGCCGAAGAAGTGACCGTGATCGGCTGTGATGCCGCTAATGCGGCCCAGAATATGCATGAGCGAGTAAAATGTGCTGACTACGAAGCCCAGAACTGCGCCCACAAGCCCAACGGCCGTAGCTACTGGGCGTGAGATAACCTTCATCGTACTACCCCCAATTGTACCTGGGCGCCGCTGCAGCGGGAGACATTCCCCTGCCGGCGACACCTTCATAGAACGCTGCGCCGAGCATCCCCCGCCCTCGCGTTCTCCGCGTCGTAGACAGACTTCCCTCTTACGGCCTGGATGATGTTCACCGTGTCAGGAGCCCTATCTTGATTGCTTAACATGCGTTGCCTTCTGTTTGGTTGCTGTGCCGCCTGCGAAACTCGTGGCATGCACTTGGGCAGTAGACATAGGCAATGAGCGGGAAACTGGATAGATCCGCCGAAACTTCTCACTGCTCATCTATCGTGAGCCATACCTACGATGTAGATACCGCGAAGGCAAAACCAACTCTTTGAGACTTCCCCCACCGGCTGCAGGCATCGCTGGAGGTGATACTCGTGATCGACATTGTTCTTCTGCACCTCCATTTCTGTGCCCCCTAGGCACGTCGACCGACGACCACCCAGAGGGGCTCGATGAGCGCCTTCTTGATAGTAGCTGAGCCTCTGTTGCCCAGGTCAATCGCCACCGTGTTTTTGACATGCAGTATGCAATACGAATGTTGCGATTTCATCGCCAGCGGTTACATTGCAATTTCAGCGTGTTTCGGATTCGTTGCACCCTCCGTCCACTTGGAGCCTTCGGTGACCGTGCTAACTCTGAGTGGTGCACCCGGGAAGTAGGTGGTAGGATGGGCATCTCGGAGAGGAGGTGCGTCATGGGAAAGCGATTGCAGATGCAGGACATAACGGCTGAGGAGCGGCAGGCGCTTGAACGCCTGGCCCATTCACGGACGGCGCCTGGCCAGCTGCGAACGCTGCTGCCCACGCCTCCTCGCCCAGTGTCGCCCGCGCTGCCACCGCCGCCTGCTCAACGCCCGCCTGGTTCGGCGCTGCTTTCGGGGCACCCAGCGTCTCGCGAAGCGCTGCCGCCGTCACCAGGTGTCGACGCCGACACTGCGCCGGCTATTGGCCCAGCCGTTGCGGGCCGGTGCCGGGCGTGCGAGCAACGCGGCGACGAGCGCTGAACGGGTCGTGGCCGGGTCGATGACCTCGTCGATCTCTAGCGTCGATGCGGTGTTGATCGGGCTGCCCATCTCGTAGGCGTACGCGACCATGTTGTCGAAGGTCTGCTGGCGCTCCACCGGATCCTCGATGGCTGCGAGGGCGTCCTTCATGGCGAGGCGGACGGCGCCCTCCAGACCCATGCCGCCGAACTCGCTAGTGGGCCAGGCAAGGGTCGCCGACGTGTTGTGGAAGCTGCCGGCCGCCATGCCGAGCGCGCCGAGCCCGTATGCCTTGCGCAGTACGACCGTAACGAAGGGCACCGTCATGTGCCCGCCGAGCACGAACAGCCGCGGGAAGTGCCGCACCGTCGCATTCCTCTCCGAGTCCGGCCCGACCATGAATCCCGGCGTGTCGCAGAGTGAGACGACCGGCAGGGAGTATGCATCGCACAGCTGCAGGAACCGGGCGGCCTTATCCGCGCCGTCGGCGTCGATGGCGCCGCCGAGGTGGGCGGGGTTATTGGCGATGACGCCGACCGACTGCCCCTGCAGCCTAGCCAACGCGGTTATCAGACCGGGTCCGAATTCGCGACGCAACTCGAGGACAGAGTCGACGTCGAACAGCGTGGTGAGCACGCTGCGGACGTCGTACACGCGCTTGCGGTTCTCCGGGATCACGTGCCGCAAGCGCCGCTGGTCGGCCGCCTTGTAGATCGGCAGCGCCCCCTGGAAGTAGCTCAGATACTTCTTGGCAACCGCGACAGCCTCGGCCTCGTTGCACACGACGATGTCAACGACACCGTTGCGGCGCTGGACGGCGATCGGCCCGATCTGCTCCGGAGTGAAGACGCCGAGCCCACCGCCCTCGATCATCGCGGGACCACCCATGCCGATGTTCGAGGCTTCGGTTGCAATGACCAGGTCGCAGATACCGAGGAGGGCGGCGTTGCCGGCGAAACAGCGCCCGTTGGCGATGCCGACGGTGGGCACCCGGCCGCTCAATGCGCCCATCTTGACGAAGGTGGTGTAGTGCAAGCCGGCTACGACCGGTATGTCCGTGTCGCCGGGCCGGCCGCCGCCGCCTTCGGCGAACAGGACGACCGGCAGCTGTCGCCGGTGGGCGACCTCGAGCAGCCGGTCGGTCTTCTTGTGGCTCCAGTAACCCTGGGTACCAGCCATGACCGTGTAGTCGTAGGCGAACACCGCGCAGGTCGACTGCTCGGCCGGGAATAGTGTGCCGTTGACCCGGCCGATGCCGGCAATGATGCCATCGGCGGGCGTGCGCGCCTCGAGGTCGGCCAGTTCGCGGCGGTTTCGCTGCGCGGCGAGCGCGAAGCCGCCGTACTCGACGTTCAGACCGCCGTCGACTAGGTCGTTGACATTCTCCCGCGCGGTGCGCATACCGAGCTTGTGCCGCTTGGCGACGGCATCGGACCGAGCCTCGTCGAGCAGCTTGGCGCGCCGGTCGAGGATCTTTTGCAGGTCGGGCCGGACGTGGTCCGGGTCGGTCTCCTCCGTGCCAACTGTCGCCGCTTCGGCATCGCCGGCGGTGGTCACCAGCGCGAGCACCTGACCCTCGTTGACGACCTCGCCGGCTCTGACCCGGACGGCCTCGACGCGGCCGGCCTGCGCAGCGACTAGAGGGTGCTGCATCTTCATGGCCTCGATGACGACGAGCACGGCACCAGCCCGGACCAATTGGCCGGCCTCGACGTCGACGGAGGCAACCACGCCGGCCATGTCGGCACGAATCACGCCCGCTTGCTCGTCCGGGGCGGCCTCGACCGATGCGGTCTCTTCTACCGCGACGGTGCTCGACTCGTCCGCGGCAGCGTGGCGTTCGATCGCGCCCGCGCGCTCGACGAGGGTCGCCATGTGCCGGTCGACCCAGCCGGTGTCGCATCGGCCGGCAGCAAAGTCCTCGCTCTCGAGGATTGCGCGCTGAAAGGCCAGGTTTGTCGCGACGCCGGCGATGGTGGTCTCGGCGAGGGCGCGCTGGGCGAGCCGGCGAGCGCCGCCGAACCCGCTGCGGTCATGCACGACGACTTTGGCGAGAAGGGAGTCGAAGCGCGGATTGAGAGGCAGCCCGGGGTGGGCCGCCGTATCGACGCGTACGCCAGGACCGGTCGCCGGCACGAACGCGCGCACGGTGCCACTGCTCGGCACGGTGGTGGCGTCAGGGCGGGCCTGCTCCGCGTTCACCCGCACCTGGATCGCCGAGCCGGACGGCATCGGGACGGCGTCCTGCGTCAGGCCGAGCTCGGCCAGCGTGGCGCCGCCGGCGAGATGCAGCTGGGTGGCGACGAGGTCGACACCGAGGACCTCTTCGGTGACCGTGTGCTCGACCTGTAGGCGCGGGTTGACCTCGAGGAAGAAGAACTCGCTGGCGGTCGTGGCGAGGAATTCGACGGTGGCCACGCCACGCAGCCGCACGGCCGACGCGAGCCGCACAGCGGCGGCCAACAGGTCCGCCCGCGCGGACTCAGGCAGTACGGAGCTTGGGGCGATCTCGATGAGCTTCTGATGGCGGCGTTGCACGCTACAGTCGCGATCCCACAGATGGATGACGGCGCCGGTGCCGTCGCCGACGACCTGGACCTCGACGTGGCGGGCATTGACCAACATGCGCTCGATGTAGAGGTCGCCGACGCCGAAGGCGCCGAGCGCTTCGGCCCGGCACTCTTCGAACGCGCGCTTGAGCTGGCCGGGGTCGCGGACTACCCGCACCCCTCGGCCGCCGCCGCCGGCGATTGCCTTCACTATGACAACGGGAGGCGCGCCGTCCGGCCCTGCCTGCGCCTGCATGAACTCCGCCATCTCGTTCAACGTCGTCGCGCCCTGGGTGCCCGGCACAACCGGTACCTGCTCTTGCAGCGCGAGTGCCCGGGCCCGTCCCTTGTCGCCGAAGGTCTCCAATGCATCGGCATCCGGCCCCACAAGCGTGATCCCGGCATCCGCGCAGGCGCGGGCGAGGTCGGCGCTCTCGGACAGGAAGCCGTAGCCCGGATGGATGGCGTCGGCACCGGCGCTGACGGCGGCAGCGACGACGCCCTTGACGTCGAGGTATGCCGCCGGCCCGACATCGGGCAGGACCGCGACCTCGTCGCACCGTCGAACGTGCAGTGCATCGACGTCGTCTTCCGACCGTACCCCGACCGTCGCGATGCCGAGTGACTGCGCGGCCCGGAAGATCCGGATGGCGATCTCGCCGCGGTTCGCCACGAGAACCTTCCTCAGCAGCGCCGTCACGACACGCTACCGACCAACTCGGCCGCCTTGGCGGAGAGGTCGACCTTGTTGACCTTGCCGGTCACGGTCAGTGGGAACTCGGCCACGATCTCGCACCGAGGCATCTTGTAGGTCGCCATGTTCTGACGGCTCCAGTCGACGAGTTCCGCGAGATCGATGCTGGCGCCGTCGGCGATCCGGACGAAAAGGTAGCTTTCAATGTTCATCAGCGGCGCTCCTGTCGGTGTCCGGATGGGCCAGCTCGAGATGCGTGTGCCCCAGTCAGCGACGCACCGCTGTGACAACCTGAGCGTGCCAGGCGGCGGCCAACGGCTCTCGGGGAGCGATGGTCGAGTCCCACCGCGTGGTGTACGAGTGTCGGGGTTGCGACGGGTCTCGCATCAACCTGAGTTGATCAGAATAGGTCGATCAACTTGTTGCGGATTGTAGCTGTATTCGATGGCGGTTGTAAAGGGAATAGTGGTTATGGGTTTTTGGTGGATAGGCGATGCAGATGTCGATGAGTGCGACGGAGTGGGACGACTTGGGGCAGACCCCGGACGAGGCCGGCGAGGTGTGCGCGCAGATCCAGAAAATTTCCTCTCTACCCAGATCAGGTGTTTTCCCGAGGAGGAATAGGGATTTGTCCCAATGGACAGCTACGGCGTGCTACCCTATAGTCACACCATGGGATCTGCATCCAACCAGCAATGAACCAGACTCTGGGTCGAGTGACCTCCACCAAAGTGGGAGGTGCCATTCGCGAGTAGCGTATGCGCGTTGGCTCTCCTGTGCCGCACTGAAAGGATACCAGATAGTCATGCTACTTTCTCGTAAAGGGCTTCAGCGAGTCCTGGGCGTCATCTGGCTCATCGACGGCCTCTTACAGCTTCAGCCCCAGATGTTCACCGCAAACATGATAAACGGCATCATGCGACCCATCCTTCAGGGCCAGCCCGGTTTTCTCGAATCCATGTTCAAATTTATCGTCAACACGATCTCCAAGGATCTCACTGCGATCAATCTTCTCATCACGGTGGTGCAGGTCCTGATCGGTCTTGGCTTCCTCTTTCTCTCGGATCGTTGGATCAAAGATCTGGTGATCGCCTCCTTTGTCTGGGCGCTGATCGTCTGGTTCGGCGGCGAGGGCATGAGCATGCTCTTGACCGGCGCCGGCAGTGTCCTCACCGGCGCACCCGGTGCGGTACTGCTCTATCCGCTGCTGGGCCTGGCCGTCTGTCCACGCACACCAGCTGAGCAGCCAGCGGCAGCCACGACTGCGACAGGGACAGTGGCACCGGTGGTGACCAGCGATGATGGTCTGCTCACCCGCAGGAATCTGCGCTGGGTACTCTCCGGCTTCTGGTTCTTCGCTGCCCTGCTGCAACTACAGCCCTACTGGTGGCAGGCAGGGCAGATCTCGGGAGTCATCGGCTCGAATGTGGGTGCGGGAGGGCTGAACGGTGCGTTGGTAGACCATATACTGACACCGGTGGCCAACGCCACGGCTAACAGCGAGATCCCCCTGAACATTCTGCTTATCCTGGTGTTTCTGGCGCTGGGTATTGGCTTCGCGCTGCCGACCGACAAGTACCTGCAGCCGTTCCTGATCGCTTCAGTCGTCATGAGCGTGCTTATCTGGTACTTCGGCGAGGCTTTCGGGATGATTTTGACCGGCATGGCAACTGATTTCAATTCCGGGCTGTTACTGATCGTGATGACCTTGGCGGTGTGGCCGCGGCCAGGTACTGCTGGGCAGGTAGTGCCGGCTCGCAGCCTCTATGATGCCCGCGAGGCGGGCGAGGTGGGCCACGAGGGCCAAGTGGGTGGCTCAGGCTCGACCCAGCGCGCCTAGCTACACGGGACAAGTTGCAGGCACAGGGGAGAGACAGAAGGCTTATTGCTCCGGGTCTACCAGGCCGCGTCTCACGGCATAGCGTACCAAATGGGTCACATCGCGCAGGCCGAGCTTCAACATCACGGCAGCGCGATGTGACTCAACCGTCTTGATGCTCAGATGGAGATACTCAGCAATTTCCAGATTGGTGTTCCCCTCACCAACAAGCTGCAAGACTTCGCGCTCGCGGCCGGTAAGTGTAGCGTAGCTATCGCTGGCATTTCTCTCATCCACAGTTGCTCCGAGCGCGGAGCGAGTTCCCCTTTCGGTGAAGTCGTTGACCAGCGCGCGGGCCACAGTGGGCGAGAGAAATGACTCACCTCGCACAACTGCCCGCACAGCAGCGAGGAGGTCGCCGGCGGCAGTTCGCTTGATAACATAACCAGCGGCCCCTGCCTGAAGTGCGCGGAAGAAATATTCTTCAGCCTCATGCATCGTGAGAAACAGCACTTGCGTCTCCGGCACCTGCCGGCGAATGCGTCGGCAAGCTTCAACGCCGTCAAGGTCTGGCATACTGATATCCATTAGCACGACATCCGGGCGCAATCGCTCAGTTTCTGCCACGGTTTCGCGTCCCGTGCGCGCCTCTCCGACAACTCTGATATCACCTGCCATCGCCAGCAGCGCTTTGAGACCATCGCGCAGGATGTCGTGATCGTCGGCCAGCAAGATAGTGATGACCTTGTCACCGGCGAGCCGTTCTTCATTCATGCTACACGCTCCTTCCGTTTCTCTCCATCCCACCGGTCGAGTAGCACCGCCCTGCTGTTCAACATCTTGGTCTCGTTAACACTAGGATTGTAGTATTCTGCATGGCATTCGGCTATTCAACCGTTCCTGCTCATCGAAGAGGAGAGCGGGATGACAGCGCGCACCGCACATCCATGGCCCGGCCGCGTTCGTATGGCCAACGTTCCACCCAGCGGGCGTATCCGCGCCTGCATTCCTTCCAAGCCTGATCCACCTGATACCTTTGAGGTACCCGATGCACTCTCTTGGCAATAGGTCATCCACTGCGCACGCTGTACCCTCATATCGAATCCCTGGCCATTGTCGGCGATGGTGAGTGTTACCCGGTCTCCGTCTCGGCGCAGTAGACAAGCGGCATGAGAGGCGTAGCCGTGCCGGACAGCGTTGGTCAGGCACTCCTGTACAAGGCGAAACAAGGCAGTTTCGATGTCACTGGGAAGTCGCTCTGGTTCTCTTACGGCCAGACGCAGGGTGATGCCGAGTCGCTGCTGTGCATCTACTGCCAGCCAGCGCAACGCTGCCGCCAGCCCGAGGTCATCGAGCAGGGCGGGGCGTAGTTGCCGCGACAGTGCCTGCACCTCGCTAAGTGTCTGTTGCGCCAACGTGCTCAGGCGTTCAGCCTGCTGGCGTGCCATGGTGGCTCGCTCGCTGGTTTCGCCGTCGAGTCGATGGGCAATAGCTTCGGCATGCAACGCCAGCGCCGTCAGGCTTTGGCCTGTCTGGTCATGCAGTTCCAGCGCCAGACGCCGTCGCTCCTCTTCTTGCGCTCGTAGCACTCGGGCAGCGCTCTCGTTTCTGGTGCGCATTAGTTGATCGAGCATCGAGTTGAAGGCTCGCGCCAGGACCAAGACATCCGCGTCGCTCTCGTGCTCAGAGACACGGGCGTCCAGGTCACCCTGCTCCACCGCGCGTATCGTCGTCAGTAGGGCATGTAGCGGCGCGAAAGCTGCCCGCAACAGGAGGAAATTGACGAGCAGTCCAAGAAATACGGCCAGCACGATAAACAGTGTATCAATAAGGTAATGATAGGCTTCTGGATTGTGCTGGGTAATCCACCATCCAGCCAGCGCGTCGAGGATGATAATGACACTGTTGGCAATAATGACCTTCTCAAACGTTGACAAGCGGTGGAGCCAGCGCGCGAGGGACATCGGTAGCGACGGCGCTGCCATGGCGCGTCGCGCTGCTTGGCGCCGCAGTCGTGCTGAGATGCTCATACGCTGCTCCCGCTAGTGTCCCAGCCAGGAGCAGGAGAACGCACAATGCTGGACGGTGTAGGCGTTGCTCCCGGTGCTACCATAATTTCTACCGCTCCATGCCAGGCTGGTCGTCCCGGCGTCTGCAAGGTGGCATGTATCCACCAGGGGCCGGCCATGTCGAGGTGCAGTGGGACGGTGAATATCCCGTTATCATCCTGCGCTCCCTGAACTGCTGCCCGCTGCGTACCCATATCCATGGTAGCCATATCCCACGTAGCCACCAGCTGCGCCCAAGGCCCGCGCGCCGCCGCCCGATCTGTTACCTGCACCAGAGAAATTACAAGGCGTGCGTCTTGTCCGGCACGTGGATGTGCTGGCCAAACCGATACCTGTGCCTCCAACGTTGTGGAGCTTTGGCGCAGAGTGGTGGCGATGGGGAGTGCCATTGCCACCACAATCGCTCCCATAAAGATCAGCCAGACTCCCTTCCTTGCGCTTGCAGCGCGGGTCACAGGCTCATCTGCTATCGTTCTCACTGCTCCACCTGCCTTTTTGCTACATTGATTATTCCGGGGCCGGCTTGATTTTGCGCTGCGCTAGAGGAGTCAGTCATGTATTTCATCATAGCAATGGGCGCTGGCGTTGGCAAGAGGATCGACAGCGAAACTGCCCAGGGAGCGCATTCACCAGCGCACTCGACAACCTGGGCTTTGTTTGCTAGAATATCGGCGTTCTGGCGCATTGCCGGCCGCGCCACAGCAGCAGGAGGAATACAATGTCTTGGTGGATACGGCGCCGGAAGAAGAGCGCCATAAAGGACAGGGCAAACGGCTGGAGGCGGTCAAAGAAGGCTTGCAAGGTTCGTTCGCCACTGATCGCATAGCCAAAGAGCAGCACGACAAAGTCCAACACCTCATACTGTCCGAACCGTTTCCGGACGAAGCACACCTGAGCGCTGAGCGCGTCGAGCACCCCGTGGCCTCGCAAATAGCCGGCGATGAGCACAATTTCGGCAAACCACGGGGGAATGGATGGTTGGGGAGCAGAAGTGGCGTGGATGTCCACACACGGATGTGGTACGGTAGCCATGACGACCTCCTAGCGGGAACTTTTGTTACGCGTTTTCTGACACTGGAGGTCGATTTTTTGGCTTCGTTACAAGGCTTCTTGTACCACCCCTCCCTTCCTTTTATCTCGTTGCGCATCCCGTGGGATGACCCATGATCACAGGGCGATTGAAAATCCAGCTGGGCCTGCTGGGGGAACCGCTGGGGACCGAGCGCGAGGCGGGCGTACTCCGCGCGGTACGCAGGTTCGTGGGGAACACTGTCGGGCCAGCGGTCGCGACCTACGCAGCGCAGGACCGCGAGCGCGCCGAGCGTTTGCGCCAGCTCACCGAGGTGGTCCTTGCCCGCTTGCCCAGCGTGCCCGGCGATGCGCTACGAGGTGGCCTGGGACGGCGAGCGCGGGCCGGCCTTTGACGAGGACGCACTGGCGGCAGCCTACCTGGGTCTGTCGCGGCCGAAGCTCGAAGTGATCATCGCCGCTCGTACAGTGGTGCGGCAGGCAGCCGAAGCGGAGGGACGTGATGTGGTCGCCGCGGCCAACGTCCGCTTCGCGGTGGAGCGCACGGCGCACTTCGTCGGGAGGGCGGAGGCGCTGGAGGCCATCGCACGTGAACTGGTGGGCACGAGTGGGCATCCGTTGGTGGTCACCGGACCCTCGGGCGTGGGCAATCAAGAACAGACCACTCTTGATTGCTGCTTATGGTATGAGAGAACTGGTAATGTCTGTAGCAGGCGTGTTTGGTTGGGAAAAGGGGAGAGCATACGGATGTGACCAATCTTGTGATTCTATTTGCGCTTATAGGCTACGAGGATGCCTTTGGCAGAGAGTCTGCTATAGAGCTGGCATATGTGTACTCTGGTCGAGCAAGGCAACCTATTGATCTGCAAGGGGAATGCTCGGAGGTTAAGCCCAACCATTCTGGCTGGGAGATTGTGGATGTATCGACCAAGAGGTAAAGGCAGGCTAAATGGGGGGTTCATGACAAGCAGGTCTTGACGGGTCCTCAAGTATCTGTGACTCTTATGCATACCACTGTTCAGTTATGTATTCTTGGTCTAGCTGATCTAGCTGCTTTTAGTCTGTCTTGAGGATGGACGAATGAGCTTGCGATAGATCAAGCAGTGGTTCATATAAATGGTGATCCGTCGGGTGTAGTAGCGGACCACAAATGGGATGCCATCAGCTTCACGAAGTCGTTGCCAGTGCCGCGAATTGAACAGTGTTGCCATATCTGGAGTCCAATTCGTGCGTGGAGTGTATTGCTCATCCCAGTGGTAGGGATCAGTGATGATGAGATGTCCTCCAGGTTTGAGGACACGCCGTAATTCGGCAGCCATACGCTGTGGATCGGTTACTCGATCGACCAGATTGAAGCAGGTGATCAGGTCAAATGTGCCGGCACGTAATGGTAGCCGTTCAGCATCACCAACGAGAATACCGTAGTTGTCAAGATCCCAGCTTAGGTCCAGGCAAGCATGTATCCGGTCGCTGCCGATCATGTTGAGAGCTACAGGAACTGGGTCTGCAGCTGCAAGAATGCGGTGCGCTTCCTGGGCCATGCGAGGGCTCCGGTCGAGTCCTACCACGAGGCGTGCTCCAAATCTGGCCATTTCCCCTGTCATTCGACCGAGTCCACAGCCCACGTCCAGCACCATGGTGTTCTCTTGTAGATATGGGCGGCACCATTCAAGCATACGTCGGTAAAACTCATCGGTCAGACTTTGTTCGGCGATGAGGTGGGCTATGCTCTGATAAAAGGCGGATGTGTACGTGCCATCTGTACTGTCTGCAGTGTCTAAGGGGCGTGCTTCCTCGACAGGGGGACTACGCCGTGCCCGTCGGCGTATCTTCTCCTGTGGGAAAGTCAAGCGTCGTTGCAGTTCATTGGTGTAGCGAAGATATGGACTGAAATGGGCTTCATAGTAGCACTGGATGGTTTCATCGTCTAGATAATGGGTTGAGGCAGCTGTGTCTAATAGTAGCTCAGGTATCTGGTTGGTGATAGTATAGATAGTGCCACACTGTGTGCAGAGCAGTTTAGTAGGATCCTGAAGGACCAATATACCGTTACAGGTACCTGGGCTTTTGGCCTTTCTCTCATGTGGTTGGTGCGGTCCAGTGCCAGGTGCAGCAATGCATCGCAGTAGAGGTAGCATCTCTTTCTCGAACAGTGTGGGTGCACTGCCAGCCTCTGTAGGATCATGTTTGATCCCTAACAGTATGGGTGCTTCTGGTAATTCTCTCATCCTAGTCTTGACTCTGCGCGATCTCCCAGGCCGCGGCTCCACAGAGTTCTGCCTCATGTACCAGCATCTCAACAGTAGTCTCCGTTGACCGAGGATTGAGGTAGCAGGGGCGGATCGTAAACTTACCGTCTAAGGTAGTGCCTGAAGGGATGCAGTATCCTCGTGTTTGTATTCGATAAAGAATATCGCGATTCAACTGGTTGAGAAGCTCTTGGTTGCTATCACCCTCAGATGAGCGCAGAACTGGGGGGATGTAACGAAAGCAACAAATGGAGAGAGTCGGTGCAGCAACCAGCTCCAGTACAGGCGAGCGGTTTACCAGGGTGGCCAGGTGGTACGCCTGGGAGATATTGTGCTGGACACGGGTAGCGACGCCGGCGGCTCCGATCTCCTTTAGAACTGCCCACACCTGTATGCCACGTGGGGGGGCGGAGAGCTCGAGGCCGATTTCATGGAACTGGTGGCCGTAGTCCGCGAACTGGGAGCCGAGTGGGGTACTGTCCATTTCGTTATGCTCATCATCCAGATAGGCGGCGGTACCAAGTGCGAATGTGCGGTGTAAAAGCGCTCGATCACGGACGAAGACCGCTCCACATCCGATGGGGACATTCAGCCATTTGTGGGGATCTAGTACTAATGAATTGGCTTTGGAAAGGTCCCCATATAGTGAGGCTACTCTCGGGTCAAGTTTTCCCAGTAACCCATAGGCGCCGTCGATATGGAGCCAGAGATCTTCGTCCTGGCAGAGCTCAGTGATCTCTGGGAGTGGATCGATGGCACCAGTGTTCGTAGTGCCTGCAGTAGCTAGAACCGCTAGTGGCAGAAAGCCGTCAGTTCGGTCGCGTCGTAGCTGATCTTGGAGGGCTGCCACGTCCATGCGGTATCCAGCATCAGTTGGGATCATTACCACAGCCTGTCTTCCAAAACCCAGAGTGGAGATGGCCCGGATCACCACGTGGTGAGTCTGTGTGGTTGCGTAGAATCGTGCGTTGGTGAGCTCTGCGATTCCCTGTTGCGATGCATCGACACCGATACGTTCGGCCGCATACTGGCGGGCAGCAGTTAAGGCTACAAGGTTGGCGAGTGCGCCTCCGCTGGTAAATAGTCCCTGGAAGGTTCGGGGCAACCCAAGTAGCTCTGCGAGCCAGCGCTGTGCTAGATCTTCAAGGGTATTGAACGACTGAACCCACCAGCGCTGGGGGCCAGCAACCGTCGCTGCGAGGACCGATGCAGCAGGTAATGCTGCCGGCATGATGCTCATCCAGCCAGAGAAACCGGGGTAACCCACTCGTAAGCCATTAGGAATGACTACCTCACTGAGGAGTGAGAGCACTGCATCAGAGCTACTACCAGTTTGGGGTAGCGGCTCATCTAGTTTGGCAGTCCATTCTTCTCGCTGTGCGGCAACCACTTCGGGTGGTTGGAAGGCAGTAAACTGTTCCAGGGCAGGCAGGATGGCTAGGATCGCTGCCCTTAGGTTCATAGTGGATGGTGTAGGTGTGCTAGGGTCTACCTCTGCAACTGGTAGCTCGACAGTCTTCGATAGGTCTTCCCATGCGTTAGTCTGGTCGGGTTGTGTCATACAACACACCTTTCATGACTGATGGGGTATCGGAAGGGTTGGCTGCGTGCTGAGAGCGTGGTGC
>JBKQTH010000350.1:0-41300 GCA_052143275.1 Ktedonobacterales bacterium
CGGCCTTCGCTGGAAGACGGAGCAAACGTGCCCAGCCCTTGAGCGAACTCCTGGCTCGTGCGGCAGACTCCGCCAGGTGGAGGTCAAAGAAACATCGCTGCATCAATTTCTCTCATTCTCTTGCTCATAGAAGGTCTTCCTCCTCCTTCTTGCCCTCATTCGCCCTCGTCCTCATCTGCGCCCGTGTCGAGTTTCGCTGCCGAGGTACCATCACCCGCTTGTACAGCCGGAGCGTTTGGGCCGAGCGTGCGGTCATCACCCTGGCGTCGGGTGATGCGGCGTTCGTCCAGGTGTTCCAGGATAGCGAGCATATATTTGCGTGTGGTGCCCAGCACGTCGCGAGCCTGGGCAACCGTGATCGTCTCGTGCTCGCGCAGATAGCCCACGACCAGGCCGATGGCCCTCTGGTAGGCCGACGGTTCCAGCAGAATCGTCTCACTCACTCGTAGCAGCTTGCCCTGATCCACGAGAGCCATGGTTAGCTCAGTGCCTAGCACCTCTTCCACCTCTGGACGGGTTGGTGGACTATACGGGTCGCGCCGGAACCGTTCCAGCATGGCTGCTGCCTCTTGCTCCTCTGCGCTTGTCATATGTGGCTGGTGCGACGGTAGCTTCACGAACGCACCGTGCCCGCCTCCGCCGCTACCACTTCTACCGGTAGTGCTTCCTCCTCCCAATCCTTTTCCATCGGTACCTACCGGCGATGCCTCTGCTAGTGTTCCGTTACCGACGAGCGCGGCCAGGATCTCGCCTCCGGCTCTGGCGGGCAAATCTAGTCGTGAGCGCCACTCCTCGCGTGGCATGCCTACTCGTAGCGGATAGCGCTGGTGATAGTCAGCAACCACTCTCGCCGCGTCGGCGGAGAGACTCTCCCACTCGCTGCTGAGCAGGTTGAAGGTTCCGGCCTGTACGACTGCCCTACGCGTGGCGAGCATTGTCACTGCCTCTTGAATCTCGCGCTCTGGTATTCCCGTTTGCCTAGAGATCTCCTGGGCGTCACGTCCATGATAACGACCACCACCACCTCCTGCGCGCCGGCCCGGATCCGGACGCAATGTCGCCAGTATCACCTCTTCGGGATCGGGCAGCGCGAGCTGTTCCAGCCTCTCCAGGACGGCGGCGTCAAAGCGGCGATGACGGCGTGCCCAGGGCTCCACCACCACGCCTCCACCAATAGTCATACTGGGCGACGGTACTCGCACGATGAAGCGGTCACCTCGCAGCAGTGCCAGTGGACGACGCAGGCGAAGCTGAGCCCAGCCGCTGCTGCCGGGCTGAAGCTCCGCTTTATCCAGCAGCAGTACTCGGATGGGCACCTCGGCGGCGCCGGCGTAGAGCTCAAGCTCGGCATTATGCGGTAGGGAACGTGGCGCGCCGGAGATCACGTCCAGCCTAACGTCGAGCGCTGCGGTTGGGCGGAGTGTACCGGGCAATGCCAGCACGTCACCACGGGCAATCTCGCTCTTGGCCACTCCCACCAGATTCGCCGCCAGCCTTCCTCCGGGCGAACCTTCCTCGACCGCCTGCTTATGTTCCTGTAAGCCACGGATGCGGGTGCGTTGCTCACCGGGAAAGACCTGAACTTCCTGCCCCACACGAAGTTTACCGTCCTGTAGAGTGCCGGTGACTACAGTGCCGAAGCCGGTGATCGTGAACACGCGATCTACTGGAAGACGTGGGCGGCCCATATCGATTCGGCCCGGCTGAGTGGCCAGAGCGCTGTCCAGGGCCGCCAGCAGCTGAGGCAGCCCGCTGCCGGTTACTGCCGAGCAGGGAATGATGGGAGCGCTGGAGAGCGAGGTCGGCTTGAGCAGCTCTGCCACTTCTTCTCGCACGAGCTCGAGCCAATCGGGATCGTCCACTAGATCACACTTGGTGAGCGCCACTACGCCGGTCTGTACCTGTAGAAGATCGAGGATTGCCAGGTGCTCCCTAGTCTGGGGCATGACTCCCTCATCCGCCGCCACTACCAGAAGCGCAACGTCGATGCCGCCGACTCCGGCCAGCATATTCTTGATGAAGCTTTCGTGGCCCGGCACATCGACGACGCTGGCCTCACGACCGCTTGGGAGCGTGAGCCAGGCAAAGCCCAAGTCGATGGTCATTCCCCGCGCTTTCTCCTCGGCCAGCCGGTCGGGATCCATGCCGGTGAGTGCCGTGACCAGCGCGGATTTGCCGTGGTCGACATGGCCGGCGGTACCTATGCAACTCATAGTAAAGCCAATCTTTGCGGTGTTGGTCTGGCGAATCCTCATGGGTAGATTGCCAGCTGGGGGAGCAGAGTGATGGCTAGTGCCGTCTCGGCTGCTACGCTCCAGTATACTCGCAAGCAAAAACCGTGCTCTCTCCCGTAGGCAAGAGCACGTAGGTTCTTACGTTAGTGCATCTGGGTGCGTACCGCCTGCAGCTCCTGAAGGCGGGCTCGTGCCATTGGGCTGGTTGGGTCCACCTTGGCCAGGTTGCGGTAGACGCGTGTTGCCTGTTCGTACTCACCTACCGAGTAGTAGGTCTGGCCGAGAAGATCATAGGCTTCGTAGTTGTGAGGATCCATGCCGATGAGCTGCTGTAATGCCGCTACCGCTTCCTTGGTCTGGCGGCTGGCGAAGTAGTAGCGGGCAATCACTGTTTGCTGCTCGGCTGCTTCCGGGCCTCTGCCGGTTTCCAGGCAGTACTGTACAAACTGCTGGCGCAGCGACATATCGTCGGTCGAGAACTGGATCGCTTGCCGAAGCAGGTTCAGGGCCTCGTTGTGTTCTCCGCTACTCCAGTCGATGTCGGCCATGCGCTGGTAGACCAGCGCCGCGTCCTTCACCTGGCCTCGTCGAGTATGGATGTCGGCCAGCTGGCGGAGTTCGGTGAGGCCCTCGTCCAGTAGACCACGTGAGATGTGGATATCGGCCAGTTCACTATGCACGGCCGGGTCATCTGGAGCAACACGTGACATCTCCTTCAGGACGCCGACGGCATTCTCCTGCTGCTTGGTGTTGCGGTAGTGCCGTACGAGCTGCGCGTATTCCTGAAGCGCTGACTGCGGATCAAGCTGCCGCGCCGATATTTCGGCTAGAGCTCGATACACCTCGTCGCTATAGGCGCGTTGCTGGCCGCCCTGGAGAGTTGTCGGCAGTTGTCCGATCTGCCCGGACAGCTGGTAGGCCCGTGCCAGTAGCGTCGAGACTTCCAGTTCCGGAGCGAGGTGATCTTCTCCATCACCGCGCGGGCGAGCTGCCCAGAGCGCTGGGTCCGGTGGGGAGCGGCGCACCATTGCCGAGGCCTCTTCTAACTCCCGAACCGCTTTGGCCGCACTGCCACTGTCGCTGCTAAGGAGAAGCGCCTGTCCGGCTCCATAGCGGCCAAGCAGCTCAAAGCCTGGCGCCAGAGCGATTTGTTGAAAGCTACTGAGCGCCTCTGCCTGTCTTCCAGCGAATAGCTGAATCTCTCCCAGTGCATAGCGCAGGTCCGGGTTACCAGGAATGGTATCGATTGCCAGAAGATACTCTTTCGCTACCTCTTCGTAGCTGCGCATGCCCTCCGCGCGCATAGCTCGCAGTAGTTGACCCAGCACCTCCATAGCCGCCTGCCTGTTGGTGCCGGTGATACCGGTGATACCGCTGGTGGCGCCGATGGGAAGGCCGGGAATGCTCATAGCGGGCGCAAAGCTCACACCCTGTGCCAGCACAATCTGCCAGCGAGACAGGGCAATGATATTGCCGGGCTCGACCTGCAGTACTCGTTGAAACTCAGCGGCCGCGCGTGCAGCTTGTCCGGCCCTCATGAGGGCGGTGGCATAACTCAGGCGCAGTGCCGTGCTGCTGGGGCTGGACATGAGCGCCTGCTCGTACTCCTGAATGGCGCGGTCGGCGTAGCCGAGACGCAGGTAGGAGTCTGCGGCCAGCATGCGCTCGTTTTGTACTTCGTCCATGCGTCCCTGGCTCTTGAGTAGCTCAATCAGCTTGACGCGGTGGGTCAGGTTATTGGGCTCAAGCTGCAGGATACGTTGGTAGGTTGAGATGGCGTCGTCAATGCGATTGTGGGCGAGGTAGATATCGATCAGAACTGCGTATTTGGCTATTGCCTGCTCGATCTTGCCCTGACGCACGTAGATCTCACCGAGCATCAAATGGACATCTAAATACTGTGGCGCCATCTCCATGACCCGGAGACATTCCTCAATTGCCGCCGTGAGCAACCCATGGGCAACGTAGTTCTCGATGTCGCGTACTGCATCTTCCACCTGAGAGCGTTGCGGTTCCGAAAGGCCGTTCATGCCCAGGCGTCCGCCGCCCATACCGCCGTTCAGTCCCTGGATGAGTTGCGAGATCTGGTTGCCGGTTCCAGGTGGAGAGGCAGGCGCGGCGTAATAGGCGGCGGCGCCTGCCATCGCTCCCAGTGGTGGTGGAGGGCCGTAGTTTCCTGCGTTCGGTGGTATCGAGCTGGAGAGGCCGTTCCGTTGCGGCAGCTGATCCAGCGGAGTGGAGGAATCGAACTTCCCCATGCCGTCCATGCTGCCGCCATCGGGCAAGATATCCCCTGCCTGGAGTGGCACCGCCCCGCGCCGGTTACGTGCCGCACGCGGAGCAGCGCCACTTCCGGCCGGATTTGGGCGGGGCCTCTTTGGAGGATTGGTACCCAGGGTTTCGCGCATGAGTCGCTCGATCTCGGCCACCTGATCCTGCCAGCCCTGGCTGCGCAGATAGCCGAGCAGCGCGGTATAAACTGTTTCCGCGCCTTCGATGTCATCCATCTCGCGATGGGCCTCAGCGGCTTCCTGGCAGAGCTGTAAGAGTTGATCGGATTCCTCACGGGTCAAAGCATCCAGGTTGACCCGATCTACCGCCTCATCGAAGTAGCGAGCGGCCTCCTCGATGTTGCCCTGGGCACGGGCGCACTGGCCAAGCGCATAGTAGCAAGAGAGTGCGTAGTCGGGATCCTCGAGTAGTAGTTCAAACTCGGAGGCGGCTTCGTCCCAGCGGTCGGATTCCTGGTAGAGCCAGCCAAGGAAATAGTGCACATCTGCGCGATCCACACCGCCTTCGATCAGCTCTTCGCAGAGTTGCACAGCTTCTTCGATCCGGTCCTCTTGCTGGAGTTGCTGTGCCTCGCGCAGAGCCGAGGCCACCTGCGAGTTGCTTAGGCGCGCACGACCACGCTGGTCATTACGGCGAATTCCGCTGTCTTGTGGACCGCCGCGCCCAGAGCGCGAACTACCCATCTCGCGGCTGTCGCCCCAGTCTCCGCCAGAACCCATCCTGCTCATGCCTTGCCCTCACACTGACCAGATATAGGAGAACGCACACCCTATGTTACCCGCTCGGGATCGGTATTTACGACTGGCACCCCCAAAGCGCCAGGGGCATACGCGTATATCCTCCTTGAGAATACGCCATCTTGCCAATTTGGGGAACCAAACCAGGATTTTTGGGCGATGGGCCAACAGATTTTTTGGGTAAATGTGAACTTTCCGCCAAGTCAGTTACCTCCTGTAGGCGGTCGCCTCGCAGTTTGCCGGTTAACAGGCGTCAGCGATAGTTCTCGAATTGCAATGGAACCGGGTAATCTTTCTCTCGCAATACTGCAATAATGCTGTGCAATTCATCACGACTCTTACTGGTTACCCGCACCGCGTCACCCTGTATCTGCGACTTCGCTTTGGGAAACTGGTCACGGATGAGCTTGGAGATTTCTCGGGCCAGCTCCGGCGATATCCCTTTCTGCAGCTCGATAAGTTGCCGCACCTTACCTCCGCTTGCCTGCTCTATCTCCTGGGGTTTGAGGATCTTGAGTGAAAGGTTACGCCGGACCATCTTGGACTCCAGGACGTCTGTGACGCTTTTGAGGGTGAATTCGCTTGCGCTTACAATCGTGATGGTGCCTTTCTTGGGATCGTACGTAATTTCTGTCTTGGTGTCTTTAAGATCATAGCGAGTAGAGACCTCGCGCCGTGTCTGATCCAGCGCGTTGGTCAACTCCTGCTCATCGTACTGTGAAACCACGTCAAATGAGTTTTCGGCAGCCATAGATTTAGGGTCCCCCGTCTAGTTACGTTCGCGCAGATCTCACCAGGTCCGAGCATCTATTCCAAATGTTCAGCATGTTCAGCATGTTCAGCATGTTCAGCAACCGATCCAGGCCTGTACCACACCTGGTCCATACCACGCCTATGTTGCGCGCACTATTGCCGTCTCTCGGCGTCAAGGCATTGTACCGCATTGATAGGATCAGGCGGTGGCACCGCCGAGCAGCGGGCAGGCCACTAAGCGTGTATAGCGGGCTGATGGCTGTGCAAGCTGGCTCTTCATTACCGCAATGTGCTCCACCCACATGGTAGTCGCATTGGGCTGCGACTCGCGGGGCTTGGCCAGCACCTTTCGGAGTTGCTGGCTGTCCGCATCAGATAGCCGCTGTTTTAAGCGGGCAAGCGTGAGATGGGGCGAGAATGGATGATCATCGGCGGGAAGTTTACGCTGAGCCAGCTCGCGGAGCAGGTCGACTTGTAGGCGATGCAGGACCGGCAGGTCTCCGTTGACTGCGGCCCAGACCACCCGTGGCATCTGTGGGGATCCAAAGGTTCCGAGGCCATCCAGATATAGGCAGAAAGGCCGGCATCGAGTTGCGGCTGCGAGCGCCGCCTCGGTGGCATTGGCAAGCTGGGTCTCGTCGAGATCACCCAAAAAAGTTAGCGTGAGATGTATATTGGCTGGGTCCACCCATCTCAAGGCAGGACACCTCTGACGCAGGTCGTGCACACGTTTTGCCAGTTCCACGTCGAGTGGAGGACCGAGTTCCACCGCCACAAAGGTTCGAGTGCTCATCTGTCTCCTCAGGCTTCTCCATATGATCAAGATGATCAAGATGATCAAGGCGATGCTGGAGTCTTCCGGTTACCAGAGAGCAACTGGTAAATGGTGGCCATCACCGCCGCCACGACTGCCAGGAATGCAGTAGGCAGAAACAGATAAGTCGTCCACTGGCTGGTGATAGATACCGTGCCGACGAGCAGAAGCGTTGCGCCCCATAAAGCGGCCAGGTCTATCGGCAGGCGCTGCGTGACATGCAGTAGGGAGGCAATAGCCACGATGATAGCCAATATACCCACGGTTGCCAGGATGCTGGCGGCCCGGAGTGTTCCTAGTTCCTGGAGCAGCCATACATTCTGCTGGTACTGCCCAATGTACTGCCCATTTCTGGAGATCGTGACGGTCTCGCTACGCGCCGGCAGCAGAAATGCCGCGATAATGCCCAACAGACCTACTGCCGTAACCCCCACTCCACTGACCATTTCAGCTAGCTTAAAATAACTCATATGCGTCGCCTCTCCTTAGTGTGAGCATATGAGATCAATGGGATGTCTGGCAAGCGCAGCGATCTCGGCTGCGGCTACTTGAGAAATTTTGCTTGCTAAAGTTAGAATACGGCAGTTACCCCACTGCACGCGGAAGGTTCTCGCAAGAGAGGAGCGCACATTACTCATGAATATCTCCATTGCTTCGCTGAGCTTGGGTTTGCTCACCCTGCGGATCGTGGCCGGACTGACGGTAGGTGCGCATGGAGCTCAGAAATTGCTAGGCTGGTTCGGAGGCAACAGCTTTGCCGGAACGCTGAAGATGCAGGAGCGGATAGGATTCCAGCCCGCGTGGCTCTGGAGTTGTCTCGTGATACTGGGAGAACTCGGCGGCGGCCTTTCTCTGACGCTGGGATTCTTGACGCCACTAGGAGCTGCGGGGGTTCTTGGCGTTATGTTGATGGCGATCCTGAAGAGTCACTGGCAAAATGGATTTTGGAACAGCAAGCGTGGCTGGGAGTTTCCGGTGCAATTGCTGTCCGCCGGCGCCGCGATTGGGTTCTGTGGTCCAGGACACTACTCGCTCGACTACATTCTGGGTATCTCGCTTCCCTATCCCCAGCTCTTCCTTTTGCTGGCTCTTGCCGCCCTCGTTGTAGATGCAATTGGACTTCAGATCACCCGTCAGAGCCTCAAGGTGCCCGCCTCCGTGCCTCCAACCTCCTAAAATCCCTCACGCTTTCTCTCTTGCCGTTGTCCGATAAAGGCTATGGACTCGCGGTTGGGGACGAGATCGCGGCATACTGCTTGTGTGTTTTCTTGTCTGTCTGGTGCGGCACCGGCCGGTGGAGTGCATACTGCAGTATTGGGGTGGAGGGAGAGTGTGGCAGGGCGCCAGAGTGGCAGGGAAGCCGGTCAACGACTTCAACCGGGCCGAGCTCCTATGGTAGCAGGCCGGGGAGTGTTGCGCCTGCTGCCGGCTAGTGTATCCCCCACCGTGATGCTGGCTAGAATTGGCGCCGAGCAAAGAAGTAGCAATGTGGCTCCAATCTCCGATACGGTGACCACGATTGGTCGTGGGCTGCAGAATTCGGTAGTGCTCCTGGATACAACCGTCTCACGTGAACATGCCGTATTGGAGCAGACCGGAGCCGGTACCTGGCTCATCCACAACGTGTCAGCTCAGCAGCCGCTGGCAGTCGACGGTCGGCAGATAGTTCCAGGCGGCCAGGTCCAATTGGCACCTGGCAATATCATCCGTATTGGAAGGTGTAGTCTATGTCTGCTAGCGCCAGAGTCGGCCTCAGCAGACGTAAACGGCCGGACGGCAATGGCGGTGGAGAGCGGCAGTACCCAGGTAATTGGTCCAGGGGTGACCTTGCAGTTTGCTTTACAGGGCCAACGCTATCCACAGCTTCGCTGGCTCATTGGCGCTTTAGCCGGAGTGCTGCTTGTTCTAAGTGGAGTGGCTACGCTCTCCGGTGCGGCACAATTGGGTCGGTACGCTCTTAGCAGCGGTGGTGTTGCACGTGTGCTTCTCGCACTGACGATTCCTTTGATACCGGCACTTGGCGCTACTCTACTCACCGGTATATTTGATCGTTATGAGCGCGAACCCTGGACTATGCTACTGGGCGCCTTTGTGTTTGGTGCGATCATTGCGGTTCCTCCAACACTTGTCCTTGAGCGAGCCGTGAGTACGCTGGTACTGTCCAGGGTAGGCGGCAGCGGTGCTGCCTCAACTCTCGCCTATGCCGGCGGTCAGGCGGTAGTAGCTGGGGTCATCGAGGAAGTAGTTAAGGGCGCAGGGTTGCTGCTGCTCGTCTTTGGTCTCCGGGACGAATTCGATAATGTAACCGACGGCGTGCTGTATGGGGTAATGATCGGCGCGGGTTTTGCCGTAGTCGAGAATTTTGTGTATTTCGCGCTAAGCCCGAGCAATGAACTACCTTACCTGGTTTTAGGGCGTATAGTGCTTGGCTGGCTTAGCCACTCGACTTTTACCGCACTCTTTGGTGCCGGAATTGGATACGCCAGAGAGCGCGGGCGGCGGCACGGTTCGCGGCTCTACTTTCCGGTGCTTGGCTTATTGGCTGCTATTCTGCTGCATGTCCTGTTTGACTGGGTAGTCTTTGCGGCCACTGCTGAAGCTGGACAGGCGACGACGATGATCTCATCTCTCGCGCTAATGGCGGCTGTGTTGCTCCTCGGTTATGGGCCGGTGTTTGCCGCCCAGGTCTTCTTGCTCCGAATATTGCTGGCTTCGCTTGCCCGTGAAGCGGAGACGGTGCGCACCTATTTGGCTGATGAGTTGCTTTTTGGTGTGGTGCTTCCGGACGAGTACCTGATTCTTCAGGATGCCGGATTACGAGCTGCTAGCGAACAGCGCATTCTACGTAACTTTGGGTTATGGGCCTACCTCACGGCGCGCGCCTTTTACCAGACGGCAACTGGGTTGGCCTTCCGAAAGTGGCATGTGGCACAGGGCGACCGGCGTAAAGTTAGCTCTAAGCAGCCGGAGGACGTTTATCGAACCCGGGTGGCTCAACTGCGAAGTTCCCTTTCCAGGCAGCTAGGTAATTCTTGAAGGCTTCCGCGGTCGCATGCTTACATTTACTGTGCATATTGCACAGTAAATCAGGTCAAAAGCTAGTAAATTTAGTCATGTACTAGACTCTAATGCTGCTTTACAATAGTATATCGGTGAAATGATTGTGCATTATGCCGTAGAGCGGCACACCGCGACACTGGCGGGTAGCTGCCGCCAGTTAAAGAGTAACAGGGAGCATGGCATGACGATGACACCGGAGGATGTAATTAAGTTGGCCCAGGAGACGAGCGCACGCATGGTTGACTTCAAGTTTACCGATGTGCCGGGTACCTGGCAGCACTTTAGCGCGCCGATTCGCGTAGTCGACCAGAGCCTCTTTGCCGAGGGTATCGGCTTTGATGGCTCCAGTATCCGGGGATTCCAGGAGATCAACGAGAGCGATATGCTGCTCATTCCAGACCCGGCTACGGCCATACTCGATCCCTTCACCTCTGAAGTTACCCTCAGCCTGGTCTGCGACGTCACGCAGCCCGGAGCGCACCGAGATCCCTACACTCGTGATCCTCGCAATGTTGCTCGCAAAGCGGAAAGGTATCTGGGCAAGAGTGGCATAGCCGATAAGGCATACTTTGGGCCCGAAGCCGAGTTCTTCGTCTTTGACGACGTCAAATATCGCTCGAACCAGAATGAGCAGTGGGCGGTGGTCGACAGCGATGAAGCCCACTGGAACTCCGGCCGTAACGGCGGCGCCAACCTTGGGCACCGGAACCGCCCCAAAGAGGGGTATTTCCCCGTCGCACCCAACGATACTCTGCAAGATCTGCGTACCGAGATGGTGCTATTGATGGAAGACTGCGGTATAGCGGTAGAAGCTCAGCATCATGAGGTCGGAGCAGGCGGGCAATGCGAAATTGACATGCGCTATGATTCGCTGCTCAACATGGCCGACAAAGTGCTTCTCTACAAATATATTGTTAAGAATGTGGCGCGTCGTGCCGGCAAGACGGCTACCTTCATGCCCAAGCCGATCTTTGGTGATAATGGCTCGGGAATGCATGTCCATATGAGTCTGTGGAAGAACGAGCAACCGCTCTTTGCCGAATCCAGCGAGTATGCCGGTCTCTCGGAGCTGGCGCGCTTTTTTGTCGGTGGATTGCTTACGCATGCACCTGCGGTGCTGGCGATGGCTGCTCCGACCACCAATAGCTACCGCCGCTTGGTACCAGGCTACGAGGCTCCGGTAAATCTGGTGTATTCACAACGAAATCGCTCGGCCGCGGTGCGTATCCCTATGTACTCGGATAGTCCAAAAGCCAAGCGCGTGGAATTCCGTCCTCCGGACCCAACCTGTAATCCCTATCTCACTTTTTCAGCCCTGCTGTTGGCCGGCCTGGATGGTATAGCGCGCGAGATTGCGCCGGAGAGGCATGGCTTTGGGCCGCTGGACCGGAACATCTATGAGATGAGCGAGCTTGAGAAGCGGGAGATCCGGTCGGTACCTGGCTCGCTAGACGAGGCGCTCTCGGCTCTGGAGACAGATCACGAGTTCTTGCTGGCCGGAGACGTCTTTACCAGCGATCTGTTGGAGAAGTATGTCGAGTTCAAACGAGCGCAGGCCGCTGAAGTGCGTTTGCGCCCGGCTCCGCTGGAGTTTTCCCTCTACTACGATGCGTGATCTGCCCACAGCGCGTCTCGCTGCGCCACATAGCAGCTGGCTGCTATGTGGCGCAGCCCGGTAACGCTTGCAGCAGTGCCCAATGTGGATAGCCTGGCGCACCTGAATGGTCCCTACCCCTCGTCCGTAGTGCTCGCATCACCGCCTTGGCCGGCGAGACGCCTGGCGACATATGCGCTGACGCTGGCAATGGTGTCAAAGTTCTCTGGCACCAGATCGCTCTCCTCGACCTGAAAACCATAGGTCTCCTCGACAAACATGACTAGTTCAAGCGCGCCGGTCTCGTCTATAATGCCGTACTCTATTAAAGACGTGTTGTCTTCTACCGTTGCGGTGTTGCTGAAGAGAAAATTGGTACGGACGAAGTCGCGCACCTGCTCGCCTATGAGGTCAATATCTGTGGTTCCAAGCTGATTATTCACGTCGTTCCTCCCCCAAAAGAAAGCGCGGCACTGCCCGGCTTGGCGTCGCCCGGCCGCGCCGCAGGTTCACCCTTTTGGTCTGCCTGCATAGTATACCCAAATCACCTCACCCAAAAGGCCAGGGTGGTACCACAAGTTGGGAGCGCCAAAGCTTTGAGCACCTGGGCTTTCTCATGTCGTACTATACAACTGTGACGGTAAGGTAAGTGACAAAGAGGAGTCTCTAGGAGTATCGAGAGGAGTGTATCTCATGGAGAAACCCAAGGTATACGTGACTCGCATCATACCTGAGGCAGGCCTCAATCTCATTCGGGAATTCTCTCAAGCTACGGTCTGGGACGAACCGCTTCCTCCGCCTCGTGAGGTCATTTTACGTGAGACTAAAGATGCTGATGGGCTCGTGAGCTTGCTCACCGACCGTATAGATGGCGAGTTGCTGGATGCCTGCCCGCATCTGCGGGTGGTCAGCAACATGGCTGTGGGTTTCGATAATATCAACCTGACGGATGCCAGCGAGCGTGGCGTACTTGCCGGGAATACACCAGGCGTGCTGACCGAGACCACGGCTGACTTCGCATTTGCCCTCATGATGGCGGCTGCTCGCCGGATCGTTGAAGGGGTGGATTACGTGCGTGCTGGCCAGTGGAAGACCTGGGGACCCATGCTGCTCCTCGGATCGGATGTGCATCATGCAACGCTCGGACTAGTCGGGCTGGGACGTATTGGCGCGGAGATGGCCAAGCGAGCACGCGGCTTTGACATGCGCGTCCTGTACTACGATGTTGTGCGCCGCGACGATCTGGAGGCCTCTCTTGGCCTGGAATTCGCCCCACTAGAGGTGTTGCTGGCCAATGCCGATTTTGTCAGCATCCATACTCCGCTGGCACCCGAGACCCATCATATGATGAACCGTGATCGGTTCGAGCAGATGAAGCCAACTGCTATACTGGTCAATACCTCGCGCGGACCGGTCGTAGATACCGATGCTCTGGCGGAGGCATTGCGGACCGGTGAGATAGGTGGCGCGGCTCTGGATGTAACCGACCCGGAGCCGCTGCCGGTTGACCATCCGCTGGTAGCCATGCCGAATTGCATTGTGGTCCCGCATATTGCCAGCGCCAGCCATGTCACACGCAGCAAGATGGCACAGATCGCGGCCCGTAATCTGATTGCCGGCCTGAACGGTGAGCCGCTACCTTCCGGTCTCAATAACGAGGTGGTCGGTAAGGGCCGCAATGCCTTGCCTCGCAACTGGTAACTGGCGCTCTCGACGGCGACAGAGACCAGGATTGCCGCTACCATCATTTGGTACAGGGTCACAGTATTGCTCAAAGGGGAGCAAAGGGAGCAGCAAATCAATGAAGTTTGCAGAGCGGATGAGCCGACTTGGCACCGAAACCGCCTTCGAAGTTATGGCGCGGGCCAAGGCTTTAGAAGCACAAGGTCGCGACATCGTCCATCTGGAGATCGGCGAACCCGATTTCGCTACACCGAAGTCGATTACCGATGCAGCCTGCAAGGCGCTTCGGGCGGGTTACACCCACTATACTCCGGCTCCAGGCATACCCGAGCTACGCGAGGCCATTGCGGGCGATGCCACCCGGAGAAGAGGGGTCACTTTCTCGTCCGATGATGTCGTTGTGACGCCCGGCGGCAAACCTATCATGTTCTACTCGATTATGGCCCTGGTTGATGAAGGAGATGAAGTCATCTATCCTAACCCAGGCTTCCCAATTTACGAATCGATGATCCAGTTCGTAGGCGGCAAGGCGGTGCCCATTCCGCTGGAAGAGGCTCGCGGCTTCTCGCTGGACGTAGACAGACTCTGTGCTTTGGTGGGCGAGCGCACTCGCATGATCATACTCAATTCTCCGCACAACCCGACCGGCGGTGTGCTGCCCGGCTACGACCTGGAAGCCATTGCTGCGGTTGTACGCAACCACCCCAACGTGGTCGTGCTCTCCGATGAAATCTATAGTCGTATGTTGTATGAAGGTGAGCATACCAGCATCGCATCGCTACCTGGAATGCGCGAGCAAACGATTGTGCTGGACGGCTTCTCCAAGATTTATGCAATGACGGGCTGGCGACTTGGTTACGGACTCTTTCCCCACGAGATGGCGCCAGCGGTTTCCCGGCTAATGACCAATAGCAATTCCTGCACCTGCGCGTCTACTCAGATGGCCGGCCTGGCCGCATTGACAGGCAGCCAGCAGCCATCCGAGAAGATGGTGGCGGAGTTCCACCGGCGGCGTGATATGATCGTCGCCGGTCTCAATACTATACCAGGCATCAGTTGCCTCACTCCACGCGGCGCCTTTTACGTCTTTCCTAACATTACGGGCACCGGCATGACTTCACGTGAGTTGGCCGACCTCTTACTCTATGAGGGTGGAGTGGCAACGCTTGCCGGAACTGCGTTTGGCGCCTACGGCGAAGGCTATATCAGGCTCTCATATGCCAACTCAATCCCCAACATTGAGCTGGCCCTTGAGCGCATCAAGGCAACTCTGGCCGCTCACTGCCACTCGCAGGTCAAGGCCGGCCGGAAGAGATCCCCCCGGTTGCCCACGAGCCCCATGGCAACGACACCGGCTACGCGTGCAGCCCTAGCTGGGGCCAAGTCGAGTGACCGCGCGGCCACTCGCGGAAAACCACCAAAAAGTCCCGTGCGGGTCTAGATATTTGGTCCTGGTTTACCTAGTACGAAAGAATAAATGGAATTCGCCAAGACTATGATATACTGAGGTCGCAATTGCCTTGCATGTCGCATGCCGTTCGGGACTTCAGGGGTTTACGTGTCACGAACGATGCTAAGAGGATCGCGGTGGTCGTGGAGACAGCGCAGGATGTTGATTCTCCAAACGTAAGCACACCTTTTTGCATGCTAGACCGTCTAGACCACCGCTGCTTTGTGCTTCCCTATCCTGGACCATTATTTCCGTCTCCGGCAAACTAGTGGTCACATACTATTTGGAAGCAGGCAGAGTGGGTAGGGCTGTAAGGCGTAATGTTTCGAAGCGAGAGCTTCACTCTAAGGAGAGCCCAGTTTATGCATCACAATGCGATCCAACCAAACTCCGACGCCGATGGAGACCGTGACGGCGACTACACCGTCACCTGTCCCTATTGCCATAGGATCTTGACCGATCAGGTGTACGTTGGCCCCACGGGTGAACTGATCGGGTGCGAGGAATGCGCCATCGAGCGGGGGTTGATCGGTGAGCCAATCTCTCTCGAGGAGTGGTTTGAGCCGGAGGGATTGCATGATGTACTACGTCAATTTGGGCTGAGCAACTGGCAGTTACGCAAGCCCGATTCCACGCCCACACAACAGCCGCGCGCTCACTACTGGGAAGTAACCGCTGCGGGTTCGCGCTATTTCCTAAAGCGCTTCTACAGCTGGTACCCAGCCGATGCGGTGGTGCATATGCACAGCGTCATGGCGCATCTGGTCAAGCAACAAATTCCGGCTCCGCAGTGGGTAGAGGATGCGACTACCGGCCTGAGCTATGCTGAGGCTGCGGGTACCTGCTGGGGACTATACCGGTCGCTTGAAGGACATGCGGCCACTACGCAGGAATGGATGTGGGGCCGTCCCAAGGCCGCCGAAATGCTGGCTATGCTGCACCGGGCGCTGGAGAACTTCCAGCCCGAGGGGGAGGAATTTTCCATCTGGGGCGCCTGGACTCTGGATACGGTAGACCGCGTGCTGGAGAACTGGCAGCCGCACGTCGACCTGTCTCCCGAACTGCTTGGCCATATCCAGGAGCGCTTGGCGACGCGCTACTTTGGCGAGTTATACCCCGCGTTACCGAAATTTGTGGTGCATGGTGACTATGTAGCGACCAACGTGCTCTGGCGCGGAGATGCCATTAGCTCGAGCGTGAGCGGCGTACTCGACTTCGAGAAGGCACACCGTGATACCGCTCTCTTTGATTTCGCCTGGGGCCTGGGCGACCGAAGGCCGCCGCTTCTGCGCGCCACTATCGCAACCTATAGCCGGGTACGCCCGCTCTCACCCATCGAGCGCGAGGCGCTTCCTGAGGCACTGCTCCTGGGTGCTCTCATGAGCATCGACATGCAAATGACCTACTTCCGCAACATGGAGGAGGTTTCGCGCCTGGCACAGGAACTTATGATGCTGGTGCGTGACATGGAGTCACTGCGTAAAGCCGCCGCTCTCAAGTGACGGTGTCAAGCTGAGTTGTATCCTGGGCGGGCCGCCAGCCGCGTTGCCTCCAAATCTCGTAGAGCGCGACCGAGCCCGCGACTGCGGCATTCAACGACCCAATATGCCCACGCATAGGGATACTCACCAGCAGGTCACAGTGGTCGCGGACCAGCCGGCTGATCCCTTTTCCCTCGTTGCCGACCACAAGCGCGATTGGCCCGGTCAGATTGGCCCGGTCGTACGTCAATTCGGCCTCTCCAGCCAGCCCAATACACCAGACCCCACGCTTCTTGAGGTCGTCAACGGTCCTGGTGGTGTTGGTGACCCGTGCGACCGGCAGAAACTCTACCGCGCCGGCCGAAGTCTTATCCACAGCCGGAGTGAGCCCAGCGGCCCGGTGCTCCGGAATAATGACGCCATGCGCCCCGACCACTTCTGCGGTGCGAATCAAGGAACCCAGATTCGCTACGTCCTGAATGGCATCGAGAACGAGGATCAGCGGGTCCTCGCCCAGATCCTGAGCACGCCGAAATATGTCGTCTACCTCGGCATACTGGCGCGGCAGAGTCACGGCCATCACTCCCTGGTGATTGGCATTGTGAGTCAAATCATCGAGGTGACGGCGTGAAGTCGTTTCTACCGGCACTCCTACTCGCTGTGCCTGGTCCAGTACCTGGCCAAGCGCTGGATCACGTGGACCCTGTGCTACCAGTATACGCTGGACACGCCGGCGTGAGCGTAATGCCTCCAGGACGGGGTAGCGTCCCCAGATATAGTCAGCCATGTGTCTACCATCTCATTTCAAATTTTCGAGGCAGCCGCTCTCTCGTGACCCGGGAGCATAAGCACCCTCAGAGGGTGCGCGTCACTGGCGAAACTCCCAGGTTGCGCCCTGTGGTGTGTCTTTGACGATCACCATGTACTCGTCTTCTAACGTTTTGCGAATGCGATCCGCCTCAGCCCAGTTGCGGGCGGCACGCGCCTCACCCCGCTGCGCCACCAGGGCCTCGATCTCGGCCACTTGCGTAGCGGAGAGCAAGCTGCCCCGGACTTCGAAGCGAGGGTTTTCCAGTGCGATTCCAAGAACCGAGGTGACCTCAGAGAACTGTTCCAGCGCCTGCCGCAACGCTCTCTGCACCGGCGATGAACCGGTCTCGCTACCCAGCGCATTGGCGTAGTCGTTGATCCGGTGCGCCATCTCGTCGATGGCGCTCAGCGCACGCGACGTATTGAAATCGTCATCCATTCCGGCGATGAACTCACCTTTGGCCGCAACTAACTGCCACTGCAGACGGACTTCGGCGTCGGTGTTGGTCTCGCCAGCGCTGCCCGGAGCGGGGTCCCTCCAGTCGATCAACCGCAAGAGGGTGCTGCGGGTCTGTTCCCACCGGCGCCACCGCGCCACCGAAGCGCGTAGTTGATCCATTGAGAAGACCAGATTAGCCCGATATTGCTGTCCGAGCAGATAGAGTCTCAGAGCTGGGGCCGGTACGGTACCGTCCTCCAGTACCGAGCGGATGGTGATGAACGTCCCCGAGTGAGCCATCTTCTCCTGATCGGCGGCCTCATCCTCGGCCGGCAGGCTCAGCATGCCGGTGTGCACCCAGTAGCGCACAAATGGCGTCTTACCGGTAAGGCTCTCGGTCTGGGCAATTTCATTCTCGTGATGTGGGAAGATGAGATCGGCGCCGCCGCCGTGAATCTCTATCTGGTCGCCCAGGGTTTCCTTGATCATCGTCGAGCACTCGATGTGCCAGCCGGGACGTCCCTTACCCCAGGGACTCTCCCACCAAGGCTCGCCCGGTTTGGCTGATTTCCAAAGCGCGAAGTCACGTGGATCATGCTTGCGCTCGTCAGGCTCAATGCGCGCCCCTGCCAGCATTGCGTCCGGTGTACGGCCGGAAAGCTTGCCATAGTCAGGGAAACTGGGCACCGAGAAGTAGACATCGCCATCCACGGCGTAGGCGTGTCCCTTTTCAATAAGTTCGGCAACGAACTGAATGATCTCGGGTATGAAGTCGGTGACATAGGTAAAGATATCCGCGCGCCTCACCGCAATTCGATCCATGTCACGGAAGTACGAGTCGGTGTAGCGGCGGGCCGCTTCCGAGGGTGGAACTCCATCCCGTATGCCCGCGGCTATGATCTTGTCATCAATGTCAGTGAAATTCTGGACATAGGTGACGGAGTAGCCCTGGTACTCCAGATACCGTCGCACTGTATCATTCACGACGAAGAGCCGCGCATGACCAAGATGCGGCTCGTTCTTGGGCGTTAGTCCGCAGACATAGAACTTCACTGGAAGTTGCTCTGTCCTGAAGGTTTCTTTACGGCGAGTCTCGGTGTTGTATATCTGCATAGCGTAGGGCGCACCTTTCCGCAATCATGGCACATCATAGCACGCTTGGAACGATCTCGCCCGCGGCACGGGTTCTCTCTCGGCTTTATTGATCCAAGAAAGCCTATCGGCAGCGGGCGCAGATACAGGTGTACCATAGACCACCGGTGCGGTGCTGAGGCAGAGATGTGGTTGGGGGCACAGCCAAAGACGCCGGACGGCAGACAGCCGATCTGGATATTGCGGTGTGGCGAATTTGGCTTGATGACATACTATTTCTGACCGAGTCCCTAACTATGGGGCGCACCAACAGCCCATAACATTATCGCCCGAAGGCGATGGCATCGTCAACCAGGGGCGACCGCGGCGGTAGTGGGCTATACTGATCAGCATCCGGGGCTGGTCACCGGCTCCGGTGTGGCTTACGTATCTTGGGAATCAATGAGAGGTGACTCTATAATGAGCGATAAATTACTAGCAGGACGGCAGCTACCTGCGGCTGCGGTCGTGCTCCTTAGCGGAGGGCTGGATTCGACCACGACGCTGGCAATTGCCAGGCACGAAGGGTTTGCCGTCTACGCACTGTCGTTCCGCTATGGCCAAAGGCATCAGGCGGAGCTGGAGGCCGCCCGCAGGATAGCCTCGACCTTTGGCGTAGCCGAGCATGTCATTCTCGATATCGACCTACGGACCTTTGGAGGCTCGGCACTCACGACCGACGATATATCGGTACCCAAGGACCGTCAATTGGCCGCTATGGCGTCGGGTGAGATACCCGTGACCTATGTGCCGGCGCGCAACACGATCTTTCTGTCCTTTGCGCTGGCCTGGGCCGAGGTCCTGCGAGCCAATGATATCTTCATTGGAGTAAACGTCCAGGACAGCAGCGGCTATCCTGATTGCCGCCCGGCCTTTATACGCGCCTATGAGCAGATGGCGCAGCTGGCGACCAAGGTAGGCGTCGAAGGAAGTGGGCAGCTCCGGATTCATACGCCCCTTATCGAGCTGTCCAAGGCCCAGATCATCCAGAGGGGAATAGAACTTGGCGTGGACTACAGTCTGACACTCTCCTGCTACGACCCCTCTCCCGCTGGCGAAGCCTGTGGGCATTGCGACGCTTGCCTGCTACGCCTCAAGGGGTTCGCCGAATTCGGGATGCGAGATCCGGCTAGCTACATCTCTTCGCCGGTCTGATGGTAAGCAGGCGCGCAATTCTCGCATTTTGGATGTCTACACTATGATGATAGATAGTAAGTACATATAATACAGCCGTGTCACGGCAGTGTAATGAGAGAGAGGTCGCCTATGCCATCAGAGCTGCTTTTACGGCAGGCGCGCGCCGTCGAGCAGGCGTGGAGCATGGCCTGGGTCTCACTGAGCGCCGTGGTTACAGAACCTCGCACCGTTGCCGAGGACACTCCAGAATGGGTGCGTGTCTATACACCTGGTGCGCGGGAGATGCTGCTCAACATTGTTCTCCGCTACAGGCTGGCGGCACCGGTAACCATAGGAGACATCGAGCGTGTGATTCGACCTTATCGTCAATACCGGCTGCCATTCCAGTGGTGGTTCACTCTGGGAACGGAACCGGCGGGACTACGCGACTGCCTACAGGAGATTGGGATGCAGACCTGGGGCGGCACGACGTCGATGACGCTCTCACTCGCGGGATGGGAACCAGCCTATCCGAATGCACCTAGTGGCGGTTGCGTCCTGCACCACGCTCTTTCACCGCAGGAGGCCGACGCCGCACTGCAAATCATCTGCGCGGTGTACTTTCTTCCACGCGAGCCGATGGCGCGCTGGACCACCCTGAATCCAGCGACCCAAATCTACGTCGCCTGGGTAAATAGCCGACCTGCTGCTGCGTTGACTACTGTACGCCACGAAGGTGTCGTCGGTATCTACCATGTAGCAACGCTACCTTTTGCGCGCCGCCAGGGTATCGCCGGCAATTTGCTGATCGTTGCCTTACGAGAAGCCATCCAGGCTGGGTGCACTACAGCCGCCCTCACCGCCACTCCCGAGGCGCGACATCTCTACGAACAGTTGGGGTTTACTCGCTGTGGCCTGCTCGAGCAATGGGTTCCGGGGCCGGCGCTCACTCGCTCGCTGGTGTATGGGCCCTCGCCAATGCCGGAGCAAGGTGTATCCTAGAGGTCCGAGAGATCCTGTCAGCGTGTCGAAGGTTGTCTCTGGATTCCTGGAAGTGGTGGGTAAAGGAGCACGGTAAAGTGAGCAACAAGCTGCTCGATATGCGAGAGGCTATCGACCGCTATATACCTGACGGCAGCAGTGTGGCGATCGGATTGGCGCTGGAGCCGCTGATTCCTTTTGCCGCCGGACACGAGATTATTCGCCAGCGCAAGCGCGATCTTACTTTGATTGGTCCTATCTCCGATATTCTCTTTGATGAACTGATCGGCGCCGGCTGCGCGAGGAGCATCATCGCTGCCTGGGTAGGCAATGTCAGTGAAGGTTTGGGTTACTGCTATCGTAGAGCTACCGAAACGGAGCTTCCCCATCCCATTGCGGTCGAGGATCACAGCAACTACAGTATTGGTCTAGCTCTTCTGGCCGGCGCACTTGGAGCGCCGTATATTCCCACGCATTCACTGCTCGGCAGCGACATTTCGCGGCACCATCCTCATCTAAAGCTACTACCATCTCCGCTGGATGGACAACCTCATCTCCTGGTCACTGCCCTCCAGCCGGACGTGGCGGTCATCCATGTACAGCGTGCGGATGCCGAGGGGCGTGCCCACGCTTGGGGAGGCCTAGGAGTATGCGAAGAGGCCGCCCTGGCAGCGCGCGGGGTTATTTACACCGCTGAGGAGATTGTGCCGGAGGAGGTGATACAGAGTGACCCCAATCGGGTGTTGGCCCCGGCGTTCAAGACGCTGGCCGTCGTACACGCTCCGGGCGGCGCCCATCCGTCACCAGTGCAAGGATATTATAATCGCGATCACCAGGCTTTTAGCGAGTATCATCTGCGCTCGCGTACCCAGGCGGACTTTGATGCCTGGCTCAAAGAATGGGTCTATGATCGGCGAGACCGTAAGGCCTACCTGGATCACCTGGGAGCGGAGCGCTGGGCTGGCCTGCTGCCGAGCCGCCAGCATCTGGCTGCGCCAGTGAGCTATGGCTATTGACGACGCAACGCAAAAGGAAGAGCGGAGACATGACAAACATGGCAAGCTCAGATCAACCGGCCTATACCCCCTCGGAATTGATGGTGGTTTGCGCTGCGCGTCAGATACGGGACGGCGAGATTGTCTTCGTGGGCATGCGCCTACCCCTTCTGGCCTTCGCGCTGGCGAAGCGCACACATGCTCCAAGTGCTATCGGTCTGTTTGAGAATGGATTGGTGCGCAATACTCCTGCGAGTGACCTCTTGTTGACCATGGGCGACTCACCCAATATCCTGGGGGCCGAGTGGGCAGGCCGGACGGTTAGTCTCATGGGTCTTTTGGCACAAGGCTGTGTGCAGCTCGGCTTCGTCGGCGGCGCCGAAGTGGATCGCTACGGCAATCTCAACACCTCGTATGTGGGCAACCCGCAGCATCCGGAGGTGAAGCTTCCGGGTAGTGGTGGAGCTGCGGATATTGCCTCGCTCGCGGGCCGGTTGGTCATCATTATGGAGCATTCGCTGCGGCGCTTTCCCCGGCGAGTCACCTACATTACCAGCCCAGGCTACGGAGATGGCGGCAACTGGCGCGAAGAGGTCGGTCTGCCGCGCGGCGGTCCAGCGGCGGCCATAACTACCCGGGCGGTTCTAGGCTTTCGTGACGGTACACATGAGATGGAGCTGCGCTCCTGGCACCCTGGCAGCAGCGTCCAGGATGTGCGCGCTCACACGGGCTGGGAGTTGGCGGTCGCTCATGACGCCACCGAGACCAGTGGCCCTACTGAAGGTGAGCTCCGCATCATTCGCGAATGCGATCCACAGGGCTTCTGGACGCGGTGACTATACTGGTAACAAATGTGTTCTATCCTACTGCTTATTCTCTCTACCTAAAACGGAGGCAAAGATGCCGGATATGATACCGGAGCCGCGCACTGTCCTGGTTGAGCGTGAGGACCCGATTGCGGTTGTTACCATCAACCGTCCCGACAAGCTGAATGCACTGAATTGGGCCCTGGTCGCCGAGATGGCCGACCGTCTGGAGGAGCTTGACGCCGACAGTGCTATTCGCTGTATCGTTCTGTGTGGCGCCGGCGACAAGGCCTTTGCTGCCGGTGCGGATATCGCCGAGATGTCTACCGCCACTGCCATTCAAATGGCGACCGGCGGCTTTGAGAGCTGGGATCGTATCCGCGGTATCAAGAAGCCGATAGTAGCCGCGGTTGGCGGCTTTGCGCTTGGCGGCGGTAATGAGTTGGCCATGCACGCTGATATGATAGTGGCCAGTGAGAATGCTCAGTTTGGCCAGCCGGAGATTCTTCTGGGCATCATGTGCGGCGCTGGCGGAACGCAGCGTCTCACCCGCACCATAGGCAAGTACCGAGCGATGGAGCTGTGTCTTACCGGTAAGCGTATTAGTGCATCCCAGGCCCACGAGTGGGGATTGGTCAATCGTCTGGTGCCCGCCGGACAACATCTGGAGGAGGCCAAAAAGCTGGCTGAAGAGGTCGCGAAGCAGGCCCCAATTGCGGTTCGCTTTACCAAAGAGGCTATTCTGGCAGCTTTCGAGATGCCGCTGCAGGATGGCCTTACCTACGAGAAGCGCTTATTTGCGCTACTCTTTGCCACCGAAGATCAGAAAGAGGGAATGCGCGCCTTTATGGCGAAGGAGCAGCCCACGTTCAGAGGCCGGTGATATATGGAAGAAGCCGTCATACTTTCAGCAGTGCGCACTCCGGTTGGGCGGTACGCCGGCGCCCTCAAGGATGTGCGCCCGGATGATCTGGCAGCTCTGACCATTGCCGAGGCGGTGCGCCGCTCGGGTGTAGGAGTCGACCAGATCGAAGATGTCGTACTTGGATGCGCCAACCAGGCTGGAGAGGACAATCGCAACGTGGCCCGCATGGCTCTACTGCTGGCGGGAATGCCTACCTCAGTAGGAGGACAGACGGTCAATCGTCTCTGTGGCTCCGGGCTACAGGCGGTGAATAGCGCAGCCCATTCGATACAGGTCGGGGAGGGCAGCTTTTATGTGGCAGGCGGAGTCGAGAGCATGACCCGCGCTCCCTACGTGCTGGGCAAATCCTCAAGCGCTTTTGCTCGTGGCGAGATGACGCTCCAGGACACCACTCTGGGCTGGCGTTTTATCAATGCGCGTTTGGCTGAGATGTACTTCCCCTACAGCATGGGCGAAACCGCTGAGAATGTTGCCGAGCGCTACTCTGTGGCTCGCGCTGAGCAGGATGCCTTTGCCGAGAGAAGCCACCAGCGAGCCATTGCGGCGATAGATGAGGGCAGATTTGTTCCGGAGACCGTCCCGGTCGAGGTGCCCGAGGGCACCGGTGGAACCAGGCTGGTGTTGGTAGACGAGCAACCACGCCGCGATACCACTCTAGAGAAGCTTTCACGGCTGAAGCCGGTGTTTCGCTCCGGCGGTTCGGTCACTGCCGGAAATAGCTCGGGTATCAACGATGGGGCAGCCGCGCTAGTTCTCAGCTCGCGTAGAGCGGCGCTGGAGACCGGACTCCATCCGCGAGCACGTATTGTTAGCTGTGCTGTTGCCGGTGTTGACCCATCCCTGATGGGGCTTGGACCGATCCCTGCAACCCGTAAGGCCCTTGAGCGCGCCGGACTCTCGGCGGATGAGCTCGATCTTGTCGAGTTAAACGAGGCTTTTGCCGCTCAGGCGCTGGTCTGCATACGCGAGCTTGGCCTGGATCCCGAGCGAGTCAATGTGAATGGCGGCGCCATAGCCATCGGACACCCCCTGGGCTGTTCCGGCGCTCGACTGATCACAACGCTGCTTTACCAGTTGGAGCGCCTCCACGGTCGCTTTGGCCTGGCTACCATGTGCATCGGAGTCGGCCAGGGCATCGCGACCGTCATCGAAAGATTGGGGGATTAGTCCGAAGACGACTTAAGCGGCGCGGTAGGATAGTCATTCTCCGGTCCGTAATGGTAGGGTGTTGGTGTGTGCATGCCCAGTAGCTGCGCGGGAAGGACCGGGGTCGCTTCGGCACGGCGGATGGCGCCCGGGCCCGCCGGTGTGTTGGGCGTGGCTGGTGCGGCTGCCGTCGTGCCGCCGGCGCGCACGCCACGAGCACCGATCAGCGCGCCTATCGCACCCATGCCAATGGCCAGAATAAACGCCAGGAACGCAACCACCAACCCACGCACGATACCTGCGAGCACCGCTGGATGAGCGGCGAGCAGTATCGTCACCACTACAATTACCATGTGCGCGACCGCCACAATAGCACCGGCGACGACGCCAGCACTGATACCGGCTTCAATTGCGCTCGCCCGATGGGCTGCCAGAGCACCGGCCAGCAAGAAGAGCAGCAGCGTGATCAACAGAACTATGCCTTCGACCATTAGGATGCGCAGCGAAGCAACCGGGCGGACAACTACCAGGTGCCTCCGCCGCAGTATCGCGACTACTGCCGGCCCAAGACGTTCGACGCCTCCAAGTAGAAAACGGTCCACCACATCCAATAGCACTACCAGGCACCCCAAAATAGATCCCCAGAGGAAGGCCGAGCCTCCCACCGAACGTTGCTGTATCATAGAAGTGATCCTCCCGATGAAGACATGCCATTATCCACTACTGCTCTAGATTACCTCCAAAAGCTGAGAAAATCCTTGGACCAGCCGGGGAACTCGCTGGCGGCTATGGCAGACATAGCGTACAATTCCTGCCATCGGGCAGTTGATTGCCTTGACCGGTGAGGGAGTAGACACTGATGTCCCACAATGATCCTGCGGTTATGGATGATGAGCATGCGCAGGCGGTACTCGACATTCATTTCAGCATGACGCTTGGTTGCACGGTAGCCGACCTGCACCGTCCAGGGTGGACAATCGTGCCGACACGGGACGAAGCTGACCCTGCCGCGCTGCTTTTCGGGGAACGCACGCTGGTATCGCTGCTCGCGCCGGGGACCGGTGGGCCGGGGACAACTCTTGCGGATGACCTTCCCGCCGACGCTGGTGCGGCGCTAGTAGCCTCGGAACTGCGGGCACCGGTAGCTGGACTGCTTGGAGCCTACTCGCCCTTACGACTCTTTACATCAGACGGACTCCAGTCGCTGCGTCAGCTCATCGTCAAGCTGGCTCCGGAATCCACACCAGCTCGTGACGCGGCGCATACCCGGATCTACTATACGACTCGAACCGGCCATACTCCGTACTCCGGACATTGGCAGGAGTGGATCGAGCCACTAGACGAATTCAGTGAGAGTGAGCCTCTGGCGCTCCGCCTGCTGGCCCGCTATAGCGGCGGAGTCTATGTGGTTCGCAATGCCGGCGCCATTGCCGGTTACGCGGGTATCCGTACCCATTCACCGCATGTAGCCGAGGTCAGTGTGCAAACCTCTTCCCCTGAGTTACGCGGCCGCTCTCTGGGTCGTGCCGTGGTCTCGCGCGCTACCAAGGCGATTCTCGGCGCCGGCCGGGTGCCCATGTATCGGTATAACACCGCCAATGCCGCCGCCGCTCGCATTGCAACCAGTCTTGGCTATCGGTTCTATGCCGATGCGTTTACCTACACCACCCGTCTATGATTAAAAGAGGTACGAGAGATGTCTCCAGTAGAAATCTCCAGGGAGATAAGCGTCGACGATTTCCAGAAAGTTGATATACGGGTTGGGCGCATACTTTCGGCTAAAGAGTTAGCCGGAGCCCGCAAGCCGGCATATGAGCTGCGAATCGACTTTGGCCCGGAGATTGGCATAAAGCAATCAAGCGCCCAAATCACGGCTCACTATGCTGCCGAAGAGCTTTCAGGCCGGCTAGTGCTCGGGGTGGTAAATTTCCCTCCCCGCCGCATTGCCGGCTTTCGCTCTGAGGTACTAACTCTGGGTGTGCCTGATGAAGACGGCAATGTCGTTCTGATAACTCCCACCGCCCCGGTCCCGCTTGGCGGCAGATTGTTCTAGCGCTTCTTCTTCCAATTTTTGGCTGATTTTTTGAGGTGTTTCCTATGTCCAGTAGCTACGAGGCCGAGATTGGCTCAGTTTCCGGTGGGACCGGTATCCGGCGGATAGACCTGCGCAGCGATACCGTTACCCATCCGACCCCCGCTATGCGTGAGGCCATGTATCGGGCCGAAGTTGGGGATGATGTGTATGGTGAAGACCCCACCATCAACCGGCTGGAGGAACTAGCCGCCTCAAAAGTCGGTAAGGAGGCGGCACTCTTTGTACCCTCAGGCACCATGGGCAATGCTGTGGCTATGCTGACCCATTGCCGGCGTGGCGACGAGATACTCATGGGTGATCGCTCGCATACGTACCTCTACGAGGTGGGTGGTCCGGCGCGTCTCAACGGCTCCTTTGCTCGTCCGGTACCGACGCTCCCCGACGGCACACTGGACACCACCTACCTGGCCAACTCCTTTCATGGCGACGACATACACGAGGCTCGCACTGGCCTACTCTCTCTGGAGAATACCCACAATATGTGTGGCGGTCGTGCGCTGACTGCCGCTACCCTGCTTCATCTCTCGGCTGGCGCACGGGCAAGAGGTCTGCCGGTACATATGGACGGCGCCCGTCTCTTCAATGCCGCGATTGCTCTGGGTGTGCCGGCAAGCGAACTGGCGGCCCCAGTGGATAGCGTCATGTTCTGCCTTTCTAAAGGACTTAGCGCTCCGGTTGGCTCGATACTCGCCGGATCAGATGATTTCATCAAGGAGGCGCGCCGCACTCGTAAGCTGTTGGGTGGTGGCATGCGCCAGGCCGGTATCCTAGCGGCGGCCGGCATAGTTGCCCTCTCCGAGATGGTGGAGCGCCTGGCCGAAGACCATGTCAACGCGAGGATGCTGGCTGATGGGCTGCGAGAGGTACCGGGTATTCTCATGGAGCCCGAGAGCGTCCAGACCAATATCCTTTTCTGTGGCGTTGAGGGGCCAGATGGGCGGCCAGCCGACGTGGCGCCGCTGGTCGCTGCTGCAGCACGCAATGGTGTTCTGGTTTCAGGCGGCGACGATGGCCGTATCCGTTTAGTCACCCACTACGGCGTTACTGCCGCCGACGTCGAGCGCGCCCTCGGCGTCATTAGGCAGGGTATCTGCGACATCACCAGTACAGCATAAGAGAAACCAGCACCACCAACGTAAACGAGCGCGAATAAGCATCGCCAGGATATGGATAAGGGAGCTCTTGTATACATGTCTACCACTGATACGATGACTTTGACCCGGACTTCTGCAGTTGAGTTGGCAAGTATGATAGCCCATCGAGAGATTACCGCGGCCCTGGCCGTTGAGGCGCATATCGCGCGTATCGAAAGTGTTAACTCCGCCCTAAACGCGGTGATCTGGACACGATACGACGCGGCGCGCGAGGAGGCTCGCCTGGCCGACGCGGCGGTGGAACGCGGTGATACAGTTGGCCCGCTTCACGGTGTACCTATGACCATCAAGGAAGCCTTTGCCTTGGCCGGTTCTCCAGCCACCTACGGCCTCCAATCACGCTCCTCGGAAGTCGCCGTTCAGGATGACGTGTATGTACGCCGGCTGCGCGACGCCGGAGCGATCATCCTGGGTAAGACCAATGTGGCCCAGCTACTACTTTACATAGAGAGCGACAATCCAGTCTACGGCCGAACGGGCAATCCCTGGAACCTGGAGCGTACTCCAGGCGGCAGCAGCGGTGGCCAGGCAGCTATTATTGCGGCCGGCGGATCTCCGCTGGGTCTTGCCTCTGAAATTGGGGGCAGCATCCGTGTACCTGCTAGCTTCTGTGGGCTGGCTGGCATGAAGCCAACCTCTGGGCGTGTGCCGGATACGACCTACTTCGGTGTGTCGCGTGGAGAACAGGCTATCGGTAGTCAGGCCGGTATCCTGGCGCGCACAGTCGAGGATGTGGAGCTGGGTACTCGAGTCCTATGTGGTAGTGCCGAGCGCGGCGGTGAGACGATCGCCAGACCACTGGGCGATCCAGCCTCTGTCGAGATCTCCGGACTACGGATAGCCTACTATAGCGACGACACCACCTTTGCGGTGGCACCGGCGGTGCAACGCGCAGTGAACGAGGCTGCCGGCGTGCTGGCGGGACGCGGGGCACAGGTGGTGCTGTGGCGCCCTCCAGCCGTACCCGACGCCGTGGACATCTTCTTTGGTATCCTTTCCGCCGACGGCGCCAAAGGAGCCCGGAACATGCTGGCGGGAAACAAGGTGGACCCACGCATTGGCCAGCTGGTGCGTCTAGCGGGCATGCCACGGCCGGCTTTAGCGATGTTGCGGCGGCTGCTTCGCTCCTTCGGCCAGCATAATGCTGCGGCAATGCTCAGTAACTTTGGTTACCGTGACACGTTCCACTACTGGAAACTGGTGGAGGCGCAGGACGCGTATCAGCGCCGGTTTGCACTCGCCCTCGATACCGATGAAGGTGGTCCTTTCGATCTCATCGTCTGCCCCGCCTGCGCTCTTCCGGCGTTTCCGCATGGCGCCAGCAAAGACCTGGTGATTGCCGGTGGCTATGCCGTACTCTATAATGTCCTTGGCTATCCAACCGGTATAGTACCGGTAACGCGAGTCCAGCCGGACGAAGAGTCGCGACGCAAGCGCTCACGAGATAGTATGGAACGTGCGGCTCGCATGGCCGAACTGGGAAGCGCTGGGCTACCTATTGGTGTGCAGGTGGTAGCGCGACCCTGGCGCGAGCACGTGGCGCTGGCAGCCATGCGGGCCATACAGGAGAGCGTGCGCAGTCGGCCAGATTTCCCTGTGACTCCAGTTGGATGACCTTGCCGCCGCCTACTTTCACCTTCGGTGAACACTACGATTCGGCACCAAACTTGCATGTTGCCCATCTGTACTATAGGATAGCCAGGTGCAGCTCTAGAGATTGAATAGAGAGCAGGGGCTATGTTTACGCGTGATGAGCTGATTACGGCAGCTGGTACCCAGCCTATCGGCGGACTCCTACCGATGCGCTTTGCCGGTGGAGCGATTGACAGCCGGCTAATACAGCGCGGTGAGCTCTTTGTTGCGTTGGCTGGGGAAAATACTGATGGGCATCGGTTTATTGCCGATGCAGTGTGTGCCGGCGCATCGGCAATCCTGTGTAATAGACCAAGCGAAGAAGCACTAGCTGCTGGTATACCGCAGCTAGTTGTGCGCAGTCCGCTCGAGGTCCTTCAAACTCTGGCGCAGCAGCACCTGTGCCGTCAGAGGACAACTCGCGTAATTGCCGTAACTGGAAGCAACGGAAAGACCAGCGTGAAGGAGGCCATAGCCTGGTTGCTCCAGTCCATGGCACCTACTCTCAAGACTCCTGGTAACCTCAATACTGAGACTGGCGTTCCCCTGACGCTCCTCCGGCTGAGTCCAGAGCATCGGTTTGCGGTGCTGGAGATGGGAGCGCAGTGGGTGGGGGAGATTGCCCGGATCTGCCGTATCGCGCCGCCGGATATTGCCGTGGTCACCGTGGTTGGACCTGAGCACCTGGAATTCTTTGGCAGCATGGAGAATGTCGCGCTGGCGGAAGGTGAGGCGGTGGCCGCTCTACCTAGCGACGGCATTGCCATCTTAAACGATGATGACCGCATAGTTCGCCGCATGATCAGACGCACAGCCGCCCGTGTGGTCACCTACGGGAGGCGTCCCACCGCCTCGGTACGAGCTCAGCGGGTGGCGGCCGACCGGTGGTCCGGGCTCTGCTATCGTTTTACACTGGCCTTTGGCGGACAGTATGCTCGAGTAATTCTCAATGTCCCCGGTGCGCATGCGGTAACCACCGCTCTTGCCTCCGCCAGCGTCGCGCTTAACTGCGGGATGAGTGTCCAGGCGGTCGCGGCAGGGCTGGGAGAGATTCGACCGGCCAAGCGACGCGGCGAGATCAAGCAGGGAGTCAACGATACTACCCTGGTAGATGATAGCTACAATGCCAATCGTCAGTCGGCTGAGGCGGCTATCCGGATGCTGGCCGATGCCCATCTGGCAACCGGCGCCAGGCGCTGGTTCATCTTTGGCGATATGCTGGAGCTTGGTAAGTACTCGCCCGCAGAGCATGCCATCGTAGGCCGCACTGCCGCGACTGCCGTGGATGAGCTGGTACTGGTCGGTACCGAAGTTGGGGCAACCGCTGTGGCCGCTCAGGAGGCTGGCCTTCGGCCGGAGCAAATTCATCTTTTCCCGGCTCGACTATCGGACGCGAGCGAGCTGGGTAACGCTCGCTTGGAGGCTGCCGCCTACACACGTAACCACCTGCGTCCCGGCGATCTACTGCTAGTCAAAGGATCTCTAGGAGTAGGCATGGATTGCGTCGTAGCTGAGCTACAGAAGAAGCCGCCTGGACATCGTCTGCAAACCGATATCACTACGAGACTGCAACAACTCACACAGGAAGAGGCGCCGCTGGCAGCTGGAGTAACCTCGAGGGTAAGGTTGGAAAACGAACCCGCTGACACGACCTTTTCGCTAGATATCGGCCGCATAGCTGGGTCGTCGGAGTCGTGAACTGTAGCACGACCAGGCAGGCCTGTCCAAGGATCTAGCCAGGATCTGACCATGATCTAGCCAGCGTGCTGTCCAGTCGCGTATCGCATGGGGAGTCCCGCCGCTGCCCATTGGTCGGTGCCGCCTTCTACATTGAAGACCCTCTCCCATCCTTGGCGGCGCATGAAAGCGGCGGCAGTGAGGCTACGCTGCCCCACGTGACATATAAGCAAGGTATCGCCTACGCGAGGAATCTCCTGGTGGCGTTCCCCAAGGACGCTGAGTGGTATGCTGATAGCTCCCTCAGCATGTCCAACAGAGTACTCTGAGGGTTCGCGGACATCAATCAAGGTCGCCCCGCTCTCGGTCATGAGCTGCCAGGCAGATCTTGGGGAGATACTCGGAATGGGTTTATTGTCTCTTTGGTATTGCTGCTCGGGCATAGCCTGTGCCTCCCATGTTTTCACATGATATCTTTCTTCTAGTTCGGGTAACAGTATGAAGTACCGACTTCTAATTCGCTGAAATACGGCGCTCTTCATGCATGTTGTAAACAATAATCTTCTAATGTCAATTAGTGGTAGTATAGTCTTCCTTCAGACACCTAGAGTATGGCGCTGGTAAATGACGCGAATTTGCGGACAGTGACACGAATTTGCGGACAGTCTCATCCCTTATTGACTCCGGGACGTGTCTGGACAGGCTGACCTGCACCCCAAGTTGGTACCCGGCGGATGTGAGAAAGGTAGCGTCCGTTGACAGTCGATGAGATCTGTGCTAAGCTTGCATCCTATTCTCGTTGAAAAGACAAAGAGATTCATCTAGTTGTGTATAGCTGGAGGAGTGACCATGTGTGTGCCGCGCTGGAGTTTCCACACACGTAGCTGTGGACATTACCCTCTGCACTCCTCACCCAAGGCCAAACTGTGCCCTTTTTCGGGTAGCACTGGCGTCCATCAAATCTGATGTGACCCACTTGGCCGCGGGTGACCTTCTCTTGGTGCCTGCGGCTTTTTTGTGCCCTGATGGAGTTAGTGAGAGATCTCCCTCTTTCTCACCCAGTGTACCCCATCCACGAGGCGAGCGAGTACTCGCCTTCCTCATCAGGAACTGCAAGGCGGCACAAACAGGAAAGCCTTCCGCATCGCGGACGCCTGCTGAGGTATCATTGAGTGACAACGTGGCCGTGATCCCATCACCTTCTGGAGGCCGACACGCTATGAGCATCCTATTGAGCATCCTATCGGATTTTATCGGCATCGTGACCGTCCTCGTCGCCATTATCAGTGCCACTGTAGCCATCAGTTCAGTCATCGATCAGGTGCGCCAAGTGCGGCAACGCGACACTATCGTCGGTGGACGCGCAGTCCCAGCAGCACCCGAGGGTCCGCAGCCAGAACCGCTCACGCCTGACGAGAAGATCGATGCGCTGTATCAGCTAAGCAAGCACCAAAGGCGGCTCCAGTTCATCTCCAATCTGGCGTGGGGAATCTTCGGAATAGCAGGCGGTTTTCTTGTTGGTCGTTTTCTCCTGTATTAGATCCGCGTTGCTGACTCCTCCGGGGCGAGTTATCTGCTAGCTGATACCCTGGAAATCTGCCAGATCCGGGCGCATATCGTGGGTGTTGGACGCTGTCTGGCCTCCGATGAAGCAGGAATTGAGGGTGTTGAGGTTGGCGATGAGCTGCAGAATCTGCGCCTGGTTTTGAGCGTTGGAATAGCCGAGAGCGGTCATCTGAGCATTGGTGCCGCAGTTGGTCGACCACTGGTAGATGCGTCTCTCCAGCCACGCCAGGAAGTCGCGGATCTGGCTTGCGTCAGCAGCGGCCATCTGGTCAATCAGTGTCGGAGTAATGCTATTGCCGGCCATTGGAGCCTCCTAGAGATGAACGCCAAGCCAGCCAGCAAGGCCGTTTGGGGTGATAAGGTGCGGGTTGTCCTCGTCGGACCCGAGTATCCACGCAGCGTTCGCGTGCACGAGGTAATCAGAGGCGAGGTCAGAGCAGTCGTAGCGTTTCGGCTCACCGATGTAGAACTTGAAGCCCATCAGCCGAAGAACCTGGTTCAGGATGTCTTCTTTGCCGTAGGCGTCGCCAACTTGCTGCTGGAGCCAGGCCACGCCCTGCCGCCCAAACAGCGGTTCCATCCTAACAACAGGAGAAGAATTGGCAAGCGAGGGATTTTTGAGGGGCAACTACCGCCCCTTTCCCGCCAACCAAGGCTAGCGCTGAAGCATCAGGCAACATCCACCAAATTGGATCATACGGAATAAGGGTGGGTTGTGGTGGAATAGAGGCTTGCCAGACATTCCGTAGGGGTTTCTATCATCAGTGGCCGGTTCAGTGGGCTCAGAGCTAGGAATGTGGAGCCCAATCGCTTCGTTTTGCGACATACAAGGGGAGGTGTATTACTGGACTATTGGGAAAGGCACTACAAAGCCAGTAGAGACCTGCCTGATGGAATGTTGCCCTGTGTGTGTACCTCAAGGACGCGACCCCAAAACTACTCGAAGCCTGCAGGGGAGAAAATTGGACTTTCTCGGCGCTTCGAAAGAGCTCTTCTGCAGTGGCGTCCGCCACCATCCACAGACTGAGTGAATCAGCATCTCTCCCATAGGTTACCAGACGGATGCCCACGAGGACTGAGGCGGGAAAGCTTGCGAGCACCAACACATTTCCCGCATTTTCTGATTCCGGGCCAACGCCCACTGGCCACCAGGGAGCGCCTGCCGGCTCCGAGCGGGCACTGGCTGAACTGCTGGCAGCCAGTATCCGTCCGGGAGGAAGGTCTACCTGATACATATAGACTGTGCTGATCCAGGAATGTGGTGGCTGCATTCGGAGGAACTCGTTTCTGCAATGTCTTATACATGCTAAAGTGACTACTTACTGCCTAGTATAAACCAATGGTATCGGATGGGTACAGTCTGACCCGGGTGGATTGCGTGTGGAGCGGCCTTGTCTGTTGGCCATACTACAACGACCAAATCAACCTCCGTATAATGCGATGTTCCTTAATGACACACACGTACGCACTCTTCACATAGATTCAGTCGTCGCGGCGTCGAGATCGCTCCTGAATATGCACTTCCTATCAGGAACATCGCAATAAAGGGAATGAGCTTCTTGGCAGCATCGCACCGATAGCCTGTCTCCAGAGAGATCCGCTCATCGGAGCGGTGGTTGAGGGTACGACTCACCAAGACAACGCCAGCTAGGGGCCGGTGGCCCGTGTCCGGGCGACTACAACGTGCCGGCTGCCTGGCTGCACCGTCCCCGGCTCTTCATTCCGAGGATGGACCCGCAAGGGACCGGGCCGTTGATACGTGACGTGAGCGGGAACGTCGATGGTGCGGCTAAAGGCGATAGGATGCATGTTGAGGCTGCCGACCGCATCCCGGTGCCCCATGAAGGTGCACCCTGGACGGTGACAGCGCCGTTGATATTGCTTGCCGCATCCGATCGCAGCGGTGATCACGTTCCTGGCATCGGATGCGGCAAGCAATATCAACGGCATAGGATCGACTTTTATTTGAGGGGCTACGCGTAGGTAAACAGGGTCACGCAGGGCGAAAACAACACAGGGATGGGTCTTCTCGCCCCTAATGTATAATTCCGAGCACCATATGGACCACACTCCCTCCTAGGGCAAATCGCCGGCGGCTGTGCGTGACCCATGTGCCCGCGCCTAAGCCGGAATCGGGAGGGCAGAGAGTGTGGCTCCATGTGACCGGGCTTTGGGGACAGGTCGCTGCTTACGCGGCTGCCCAGCCGTGGTCCACCGGCAGAATCGCGCCGTTGATATTGCTTGCCGCATCCGATGCCAGGAACGTGATCACCGCTGCGATCTCTTCGGGCTTGGCGGTATAGCTTGCCGCTTGAAATGCCTGCAACGCTGCCATCACCGGCTCCAGCCCTTTCTGGTCTGGAGCCCCACCCCCCACTCCAATGGCGGTTTGCACGCCACCGGGGCACACCGCATTACACCGTATGCCCTGGCCGCCATAGTGAAACGCGACGCTTCGCGTCAAGCCAATCACCCCATGTTTGGAGACCGTATAGGGTGTGCCTGCTGCGCTTCCCCGCAATCCGGCCTCCGAGGCCGTATTGACAATGCTGCCTCCACCGTGCGCAATCATCCGGGGAATGGCGATACGACATGCCAGGAATGGCCCCGTCATATTCACTCCAATGACCCGATTCCACAAGTCCAGCGATACATCAGCCGCGGGAGTCATCAGGTCCATGATCCCGGCGTTGTTGCAGAGGATGTCCAGGCGCCCATAGACGGAATAAGCAGTATCAATCATGCGCCTAACATCTGCCTCATCCGCAACGTTGGCCACTACCTCCGTCGCCAACCCCCCCTTTGAGCGAATCTCTTCCACAAAGGCATGCAAGGGTCCCTCGACGACGTCAACGGCTACCACCTTGGCCTCGTCGGCAATTAGCTGTTGGACAATGGCTTTCCCGATCCCAGATCCAGCACCAGTGACCAGTCCGACTTTCCCGGTAAATCTCATTTCGCGCTCCCTTCCTGACAAGACAAGGCTCACTGCTAGCGGGAGGTACACTGTCCCTGGCATCGCCTTCACGATATCCGGTGCGGCGACGTCGCCGAGGGTCATTGCTAGACCGATGTGAGCTCGTGAGGGTACTGTTGGGAATCCACATGGCCCATCCGGAATGAGCCGTTGATCGGCACAAAGACTTCGGTCTTTTTAAGACAAGAACCGATAGGCCAGAGTCTCGTGCAGTTGAACGCGCTCGTCCACTGCCTGCGACCGCCGGATCAACAGTCGCATCCCGGTGCGTCGTTACTGGTATCTCCACACCTTGTTCTTGGCACAACACAGTAAACATATTGTGCAGCCGTCACGATTTACTCTCACTAGCAAGACCTATGCTCACAAAATCGTCACCGCGACTTCCGATGCCAGTACGAAGATCGTCGTCTAAGTATGAGCAACTGTGTATGCGCTACTCGTGAAGTGCATGCGTCGCAAGCAATTATGCTGCCATTTGGGGGCGCCCATTTAGAGTCTAGTGAAGAGACGACATGTCGTAAACAGGCAACTCGACCTGTTACTCTAGAAACTACCTGAGATCTCCCTTTGTGAGAAGAGGCACACTAGCAATAACATTATCCTCTGTTGTCCTTCCAATCAAGAAAGAGCTACGTAGCTGTCCAGCTTGCAGCGAGAAGGCTCTATCAGTTATACATTTATACGCTATTGTGCCTATCACCGGCATAAGATAGAGTTTTTTGGATGTCATGTCATGTCATGGTACCTTGAGAAGAGACGCAACACAAGAATGGAAACGCTAAACTCTCGTGCAACTCGGTGACCAAATTGTGGTTTACAAGCTGAATACCCAGGGGATAGCTGTAGTCAACTATCCAGCGGAATGTCAGGAATTGCTGCCCAACGGAGTCCGCCTGGTTGCGCGCTGGACGAGTCCCGGTCTAGAACTGGGCTACACGTCATTCGAGACCGGCGACCGCTTCTGTGAATGGTTCTTTACCGACCACTGGTATAACATCTTTGCTGTCGCCTCGCCTTCCGGAGAACTCAAGGGATGGTACTGCAACATTGCTGAACCAGCTCGCATAGATGAGCGAAGCGTTACCAGCCTCGATCTCCAACTAGACCTCTGGGTTGACAAGAACTACGGCATGACCGTCCTGGATGAAGATGAGTTTGCGTCTGACCAGTTTCTCACCACGGAGATGCGTAGGCAGGCCCGGCAAGCGCTGGATGAATTGCGCTCTCGGGTTAATCAGCGACAGCCACCGTTCAATTCATTCGATCTACATCAAGACCTGTGGTGACTCATAGAGGAGTGCGCGGCAGATAGCCACCACGCGATTGCCCATGTCTTCCAGACAGACGCCAATGAGAAGCAGCCGCTGCAGGCGAGCGACATTTCGTGGATAGGCGCCAATGGTGGCATCTAACAGGTCTTTGAATCTCAGGAAGAGTTGGTCGAGTTCGGCATCCTCCGCTACCAACCGCCGGGCCATTACAGCTCCGCGCAGGGTGGCCACTACAACGCAGCCGCGTACCTCCACGTAGGTCTGGCGCAGCATGGCAACCAGAAGACTCATGCCGTCATTACTAATGAGCGAGAGCTCGGCTTCGGCAGTTCCAGCCAACCACAGGGCATGCTCAGCAATCTGGCGACCATCTTCGGCGATATGGGAAAACTCAGCGGCGATCTGCTGCAGCTCTACTATTCGGCGTAACTGGTCGCCGGCCGGCATATACCGGGCGAGAATCGTGAGGGCGGACTGGTGAATGCTATGGTAAATCTGGAGGCAGACGCGCTCGGTTTCAATAGCAAATTGCGCGGCTTCAGCGGCCTGCGGATACAGCGCTGCCGAGGCGTTCTTAAAGATCTCTTCAGCGTAAAGACCAAGCTCGATGGCCTCATCTGAGAGCACCGCAATCTCGTCATCAAGCGGTCCTTCGTGACTGAACGCTGCCACTTGGTCCTGCCCCCACAACGATTCCATAGCGTGTCTAACCTCCTCTAGTACAATCCTCTATATTTTCATGCGTTTGACGTTTTGGCGAGAAGACTTACTCGCGAGATGATCCCAACCACGGGGCTCCAGCGTTTGGAGCTCACCATCAGGAAACCTTAGCTGCATGCCCAGAGATTCATGTACTACGTGGCCGATGACGTGGCTTACTCCACCTGCGGCCGAAATAGCCTCTTGTGCCGCCTCCACCGCGTCTTCTCTAGCGGTCAGAAGTAGTACATAGTCTTCACCACCGTGTAGCGCCAAGCTCAGAGGGTCCTGGCCGTAGACGCCGGCTACCTCACGGGCCGACGGATCAATCGGCAGCCATGCGGCCTCCAATACAGCTCCGACGTGGCTGGCTTGGCAGATATGCCAGAGATCCAGTGCTACACCGTCGCTCACATCAGTCATCGCTGTAGCCGCGCCGCTTGCCGCAACCGCACGTCCCTCCGCCACATGAGGTAGCGGAGCGACCATTGCCTGCCTGGTTTGCTTACGCGCCTGCGACGAAAGTGACAAAAGCAGCTCCGGATCAGGGGCCGACACCAACCATAACGTGCCGGCGGCGGCAGCACCCAGTGCTCCCGTGACCAGTATCTTGTCGCCTATGCGCGCCCCAGCCCGTAGCAACGCTCGGGAGCGCGGCACAGCACCAAGCAGGGTCACGTCGATACCAAAGGGACCGGGACTGTGCGATATATTTCCACCTACCAGCGCAACCGAATACCGGCCGGCTAGCCCGCGCATACCTGAGTATACATGGTCCAAGTCAGAGATCTGGAGCCCATCGGGGATGGACAGGGATACCAGCGCCCAGCGTGGCTCAGCTCCCATGGCCGCAACATCACTCAGGTTCACTGCCAAGGCTTTGTGCCCGATCTCTTCAAACGTTGCCAGATCTCGAATAAAGTGTGTCCCCTCAACCTGGGCATCACAGGTAGCGACGAGCAGGTCACTAGCGCCGGTATCAAGCAAAGCGGCGTCGTCTCCCGGCCCGAGTATCACATCGGGGCGCGTCGGCAGCCCCTCGGTGAGATGTGCGATAACTCCGAACTCTCCCAGGTGACGTGGACCTCCTGCACCGGGATCAGCGGGAGCACCCCCTGATTCATCGCGTTCGTTTGGCCACACAGCTTTCGCCTCTTAAAGCAATTGTACACTCCGCAAGTATACGCCGCTTTCTCTCACAGTGTAAAGACGCGATTAAGAGCGCCCAGTGTCTAGTCAAGGTGTAACATAGCATCGAACTGGGCGGCGCTTTTATGCGGTCCGATGATGGCAAGCCTGAGCCAGTCATCTTGAAAGAGCCTCGTGGCCAGATGCACAAGGTCTTGCTGGGTAACCGCGTCTATCCGGGCAAAGATGTCCTCGAGCGAATAGATCTCGTCCAGAAGGGCTTCTTGCCCACCGAGCCAGGAGGCGATGCTATGGGTATCCTCCAGGCGCAATGCCATCCTGCCTTTAGTATAGTCCTGGGCGCGAGTGAGATCTCTCATGGTTACTTCGCTGCCGCGAATTCGCGACAGCTCGCCCAGAATAGCCCGGAGCGCCGCGTCAGTCCGCTTTGGCTCGACTCCAGCATAGACTACGAAGATGCCGGTGTCATAGTAGCTGACGGGGGACGTGCTTACGTCGTAGGCCAATCCTTGATGCTCGCGTACTTCAACGAAAAGCCGTGAACTCATGCCGTCTCCGAGAATGGCATTGAGCAAAATGAGTGGATAGTAATCTGAACTGGAATGAGGCACCCCTGGAGTAAGCAAGCACAAATTAGTCTGCTCGGTTCTGCGATACTCGATCTGCACGCGGTTCACACCTGCAGGTTGAGGGCAGGCCTGCCAGCGGGGCACCGGTTGGGGTTGCCAGGCGCCAAACAGATCCTGAACGGTCGCAACCACCCAGTTGTGTTCGATATTACCGGCAACGCTGATGATGAGATTATTTGGGACATAGTACTCCGATAGGTAGTTCCTTATTGCTTCTGGTGAGATGGATGCTATAGATTCGCGTGTGCCGGCCACTTCGCGCCCCAGAGGCAGACCGGGCCAGACAGTCTCATCCGCCAGAACACTAACCCAGTCCTGCGGACTGTCGTGGTACATGCTGAGCTCTTCGATGATGACACGCCGCTCTTTCTCCAGCTCCTCTTCCGACAGAATAGGGTGCTGCACCATATCGGAAAGTAGCTGGAGTGCAAGCTCGCAATGACGGTCGGCGGTCTTAGCTGAGAAAATCGTCAGCTCTTTGTCGGTAGCTGCGTCAAGTACGCCCCCAACTCCTTCAATGGCTTCGGAGATAGCCTGCGCAGTGGGGTAGCTTTCGGATCCTTTGAAGATCATGTGCTCGATCAAATGAGAGATGCCGGCGATGTCCGCGCTTTCATAGCGTGAGCCTACACGGAAGAAGAGCAAGACGCTGGCCGAGTGAACGAATGGCATCTGGTACGTGAGAATCCGCAAGCCGTTTGACAACGTATGGCGCTGATACATGCAGATAGTTATCCTTTACAGCAAAGTTAGACTATTTCGTGTCCGAGAGCTATTCCAGCGCGACGACCAAGTACCCCGCCGGGAAGTACGCCGAGTGCCCCGAGGCCAACGATGGAATACCCGGGAGCCTGGTTATCAATCCGGCGCGCCTCCGGCACCATGCCGCGAGACACCTCGATATCTACCGCCCATGCATAGGCCGGCTGCTCTCGGCGAAGCTCTGGAATCCAACGGTGTGCGCTTTCGGTAAGACGTCTGTGGTAGACATAGTCGCGATGGAACGCACCCGGTTTGCCATAGCGGCCGCCACTGACGGTCAGCCGGCCATGCCCTGGCCGAAAATCACAGTAGGTGTACGGAGCTGAATCCCAGAAAAGTGGAAAGGTCTCGGGCAGAGTCGCATGGAATGAGAGAGCGTAAAGTCTCGCGGTAGGCAGAGTAGTGGGACCGGTTGCCAGGATCAGTCCGCAAGCTTTGGCGGTGGTTCCGTCCTCGAGATATAGCTGCCATCCAGCTCTGCCAGTTCCGGCATGGTCAGCTTCCCAGCGGCGAACCCGAGCACTGCCCACCAGGGAGATGCCTGCCCGGCGCGCGTTCTCCGCCAAGTGTGCCAGCAATGTAAGCGGCTGGATACGCCCCTCGTCAGGTAGCCACAGAGCCGCAAGAACTTTGGTGGTGTCGAGCCGGCCGGAGGTGGCTCGGGCTACCTCCTCTCGTGACCAGGTCTGGGCGCGTAGGCCGGCGTTGATACGCGCCTCCGCCTCCTGTTCCAGGTGGTGTGCGGCTGTTGGAGTCTCCGCCAGACTGATCGCGCCGGTCAGGCTGGCGGAGAGCAAAGTGTCTGGGCGCCCGGCCTCGCGGGCCAGGGCCAACAATTCCTTCGTGGTCGCCGGCCACAGCTCGGCGACTGGGCTCCCTTTGGGTAGATCAGCGAGGCCCATGTTGATCCCAGCACTCAAGATTCCTGCATTGCGCCCGGTAGCCCCGGTGCCGACCGATGCTGCGGCTTCGAGCACCAGCACTCGCGCTCCGGTCGACTGTGCCCCCAGCGCCGCATTCAAGCCGGCGACACCCGCGCCTATGACAATGATATCGAAGGAGCCGGAAGGCATGTCATGCCTATCCGGTAGCCTGAGCGCATCTTCTGCCCGCTGGTCGAGGTCTTCGGGCCAGGGTGCAGCTGATTGGTAGGCAGGCGTTGCTCTGCCTCCCCGCTTGCGAAATGTAGCAAGCGCTCTACGAGTATTCTCTGTCACGGCTGGGCTCTCTATCGCTCTC
>JBKQTH010000351.1:0-4619 GCA_052143275.1 Ktedonobacterales bacterium
CCTGCTACGATTCTGCGATGCGCAATCTGGTGTCGGTCATCAAAAGCTACTTCGGTCGCAGAGATCGCGCTGGGCGGCTCGACCGGCCTCATCGTGATCGCCGAATGGTCATTGGCGGGCGACCTAATATTACTACGTTAAGTTATTGACATGGGATTTCGGGAGTGCTACCGTCGCGAGCATGACCGACGCTCAGGTCGAGAAGTGCAGAAAGCGCCTGCAACAATTTCTGGCGGATTTGCTGGAGCCGCTGGGCCGCAGTGAACGCAAGCACTGGAGTGAGGTTTACGTGCGCGGGCTGTTGCTGGATGGGGAGCGAAAGTCGATCGAGCCGCTGGCCGATCGGGTGGGGGACGGGAACGTACAGGCCATGCAGCAATTGGTGGGGCAGAGTCCGTGGGATTGGATTCCGGTCTGGGAGCGCCTGGCCAAACGAATGACCGCAGAATTAGAGCCCGACTCAGCTTGGGTGGTCGATGACACCGGCTTCCCCAAACAAGGCGAGCATTCTGTGGGAGTCGAGCGGCAGTATTCCGGGACGTTAGGCAAAGTGGGGAATTGCCAGGTTGCGGTCAGCGTGCACCACGTGGGGGAGCAAGGGCACGCCATTCTGGGCTGGCGCCTGTATCTGCCGGAAAGCTGGACGAAGGATCGTCAACGTCGGGCAGAAGCGGGAATTCCCGAGGATTTGGTATTCAAGACCAAGTGGCAACTGGCGCTGGAGATTATTGATCAAACCCGTTCCTGGGGTTTATCGGATCGCATCGTGGTCTCGGATGGAGGATACGGAGAGAGCACCGAGTTTCGCGATGGACTGGAAGCTCGCCAGCTTGCTTATGTCGTGGGGATCTCTCCCACGTTGGGAGTGTGGACGGCTCCGCCGCAAGCAACCATTCCACCACGCCATCCGGGTAGAGGTGCCCCGGCCACGCGCTTCGATTATGGAAAGCAACGACCGCTCTCGGCACAAGAGGCAGCGGTGAAAGCCAAAGGTTGGAAGTCGATTCGCTGGCGGCAGGACACGAAGGGATGGTTAGAGTCACGCTTTGTGGCTAGGCGGGTACAGCCCTCGCATGGTTTCGTGCATGGCCAACCACCGCATAAAGAGGTGTGGCTGTTGGCGGAATGGCCGGAGTCGGAGAAAGAGCCCACCAAATACTTTCTCTGTGATTTGCCAGAAACCTATACCCTCCGCCGGTTGGTGCGTTTGGCGAAGTGTCGCTGGAAGATTGAGCAGGACTATCAGCAACTGAAAGAAGAACTCGGGCTGGATCATTATGAGGGGCGCAACTGGATGGGCTGGCACCATCACACCACGCTGGTCATGATGGCCCACGCGTTCTTGACTCTGGAAACACTTCGCCGGAAAAAAAACTTCTGGCTGGACCCTGCCACGGACGCGCCGTGAGATTCAGTATTTGCTCATCACCTGGACCGGCTTCTGCGTCTACTGCGGATGCGAGATCAAGCGCTCTCGCGCTCCTTAACTACTTAACGTAGTAATACTAGAGCCTTGGGTGTGAAAGCAGCATGAGGAAACATTCGCGCCAAGCGGGCCAGCAGCCAGTGTCCATGCACCGAGGAGTGCCAGTCATAGCAGCCGTAAAATGCCGGAGTGAGCTTGCGCGGCGACAGCACGTCGGCATCGCTGTTCAGCGTGTGCGCGATCTTGTTGGGATATTGGCGATTCACGCACGTCAGTGCCAGGTTGGCAAAGCTCGCGGCAGCGTTGGCGTCGAACGGTGCGGGCATGGGCGCTACTTCGGCGTCGCGTTCTTCTGCGGGTTGTAGGTGATGCCCTTGGTTTCGAACATGGTCGAGGGGAAGTTGTTGTTGTAGGTCACGGTGGTCATGAAGCGCTGGTTGCTCATCTCACCATTCAGATTGCGCACCGTGCTGAGTGGCGTCTGAACGCCCTGGATCAAACGGTAATTGCTGAAGACCTCCGATTCCTCGTCCATCATCCGATCATTGGGATCGCGCCAGCTATAGGTCTTCTTCACCGGCAGGTGCGAACGAGGATCGATGGACAAGGTCACGCTGTCGTTGTTCGCGTTCAATACCGTGACCTGGTCGGCAAGGTTCTGCTCGACCATGGCTGGGCCACCGTACAAAATCATGGTGCCCGGAGCGGTCAGCCATTTGCGAATGACCCACTCCAGCGAGTGCTCGCGGCGGCGCAGATAGTCCTCCAACTGTTTGGGATCTTGCGTCGCTGTGCCCTTGTACGTGATCTCGTATCCGTTGTCGCCGATGTTGTGTTCGACAACGTCCCGCTGCTTGGTCAGCTCCCAGCGATCTTTGTCAGGCCACTCCCAGAAGCGCCAAAATTGGAGACCCTGGCCGCTCGGTTGACCATGATAGAAGCCGTAGGTACGACCCTCTACCTGCATGTCGCGGATCTTCAGGTAGGTCTCACCGCCGAGGGCGTGAATCATGTCATTCAGGATCTTGAGCGCCCTCTGCACACTGGGGTCTTTGACCGAAGCGAATTGGGCGGTCGGCCAGTTTGAGGGCGCCAGCGGAGAGCTTGGTTGCCCAGGCGCAGCGGCCGTCTGGGCGAAGGAGGACGCGGCGAACAGCAGAATAGAAAGGATGAGGAAGGGGTTGAGCATCTTCACGTCATTCTAATCGTAGACGGACGGCCCCGCTTTCTACCCCGTGCCTTTTGTCCCCCTCTGTGCGTCCATGGTGAATTCACTTCTTGTCTCGCCGTCTGCCACGCGCGGGCCGATCCTCGACCACGGCGAAATGGATGCGCCTCTGCATGCGGTCAATGCGGTCGACGATGACGCGGATCGGATCGCCCAACGAGTAGATCTTGTGGCTGCGCTGCCCGATGATCTGTTTCGCGTTCTCGTGGTACACGTAGCGGTCGTCGATGAGCGAGCCTAACGGCACCAGTCCCTCAACGAACATATCGGTCAGCTCGATGAACATGCCAAATTTCGTGACGCTCACAATCAGGCCGTCGAACTCTTCGCCGACTCGGTTTTCCATGAACTTCACTTTCTTCCATTCCATCAGCTCGCGTTCAGCGTCGTCGGCTCGGCGTTCAGACTGGCTGGACTCCTCGGCGATGTCGTGCAGCACGTTATCTGGAATTGGCCCGCCCAGCGGCGCACGATGCTCCTTCTCATGCTGGCTGCGCTTCGCGGGCGAAACCGGCGTGTGCCGCTTCGACCACGGCGAAGGCGTCTCACTGTGCGCGACATTGCCCACCCCCACTGCGACGCCGTGCTCCTCTCGCTCAGCCGAATCGCGCAGCACTTCCTTGAGAATGCGGTGCACGATGAGGTCAGGATATCGCCGGATAGGAGAAGTGAAGTGCGTGTATGTCGGAGCGGCCAGTGCGAAGTGGCCTTCGTTCTTTTCGGAGTAACGAGCCTGCTTCAGCGAGCGCAACATCAGGTACGAGAGGATACGCTCTTCTGGTTTGCCTGCGATCTTCTGAGTCAGCTTCTGATACATGCGCGGCGTGATATGGACATCTTCGAACAGCTCGATGGTCTGCGGCTTGCGTCCGCTGCCATGACGTTCGCGGCGTTCGGCGCGCATCTGGACTCGCTTCACTGGCAGCGCACCGACTCCCAGCGAATAGCCAAACTTGGCGGCGATGGTTTCGAACTCGAAGACACGCTTGGGATCGGGCTTTTCGTGGATACGATAAAGCGAGGCCACGCGCTTGTTCTCCAAGTAGCTGGCGACGCACTCGTTCGCGCAGAGCATGAACTCTTCGATGAGGCGGTGCGCGATGTTGCGCTCTGAGCGCGTGATGCCTTTCATCAGCCCGTGCTCATCAAACTCGATCACTGGCTCCGGCAGGTCGAAATCGATGGAGCCGCGCCGGGCGCGCTTGCGGTTGAGGACCATTGCCAGCTCACGCATCAGCTCAAACACATCCACTAGCTGGTGATAATGCTGGCGCTGAGCCGGGTCGCCTTCCAGGATGAAATTCACGTTGGTATAGGTCATGCGCTCAGCCGAACGGATAACACCCTCGTTGAGCGTGTAGCCGAGAATCTCCCCCTGATGGTCAATTTCCATCACGCACGACAGCACCAGCCGCTCCACCTGCGGGCGCAGGCTGCACAAGTCGGTCGAGAGCTCGATCGGCAGCATGGGTATGGCACGGTCAGGGAAATAGACCGACGTTCCCCGCAGCCGTGCTTCTAGTTCTATCGGAGAGCCTTCGCGTACGTAGTGCGCCACGTCGGCGATGTGCACCTGCAACTCGAAGTTGCCGTTCGACGTGCGCCGCACGGTGACGGCATCATCGAAGTCACGGGCGGTTTCGCCATCAATGGTAACGATGGGCAGCGCGCGATAGTCACGCCGATTGCGCAACTCGCTCGACGGGATGGCCAACTCGAACTGCTGGGCCTCCTGTAACACGTCAACTGGAAAGCGGTGCGGCAGGTGGTTCTTGCGGATGATGATCTCGACATCGATGCCGAAATCATTTTCATAGCCTAGAATCTCAACCACGCGCCCCCGCGGACTCTCCATCGAGGAGGGCCAGTCGGTGATCTCGACCTCCACCACGAGGCCTTCGAGGTCACCCCACTCGCGGAGGTGTGCCTCTCCGCCGAGGACGCGATCGCGCTCCCGCTGGCGCT
>JBKQTH010000352.1:0-10356 GCA_052143275.1 Ktedonobacterales bacterium
TGGCTATGTGGGTTCCTTGATCTTCCCCATAAGCTCGTTGAAGGATCGCTTGCCGGCCTGGCTATCCCTGGGGAGATCTTCGGGCTCCAGCCAGCGACGTATCAGGTCGCTCAGGCTCTCCGCCAGCTCTTCTATAGAAGGCGCTTGCTGCTGGCCGACGACGTCCGGCAGGTAGATGATGCCTACTTTAAGGGCAGTTATTAGATAGGTAATGAGGGGTACCGGCAGGTCGCGACGAATCAGCCCGGAGTCTTGCAGCTGGACCAGGTAGGTATTGGTGTCGGTCACTAGTTGATTGATATAGCTCTGGTCATACGCTCCCAGCACGCCATTATAGATATCCGACTTGCCGGTAAACATGGCGGCCATGAGCGGAGAGGAGAGAGTGGCAAGCATGCCGTGAGCTACTGCTCGGTGCAGCAAACCGCCCTCGGGATCGGCGGCGATCCGTTGCTTGACCTCTTCGGTGAAACGCTCTTGCTCACGCCATATGGCCGCGCGAAACAGCTCGTTCTTGTCCTGCCAGTGCAGGTAGATCGTGCCCTTGCCGACGCCGGCCTCGCGGGCTACGTCGTCGATGGTGGTCTTACGATAGCCAAAGCGGACCAGCAGGTCAGACGCGGCGTCCAGAATATGCTCTTCTCGAAGGCGGCGCTCGTCAGCGTCTCTAGGGCGCTCAGGCGGCTGTCCGGGCAGTGAACGGCGGTTTGGCGACCGCCGCGCGGTATGGTGGATGGTAGCCATAATAGGGATCCTCGCTCTAGCTCGCGTGCTGTGACCGCGTGACTCTATGACTAAATTAGCTATTATAGTCACATTGTACGAGAAACTGATGGGAAGTCAAGAGGGAGATTTCCACCACGAGCGGCAGCAATTGTGATGTAATTGTGACGCAGACAGAGCGCTAACTGTCATAAATCGTGTACAACATAGGTTGTCATCGGTGGTGTGGGTTGGGGGAGGACGCTATATGGTAGATGTCCCGACGACTCGCCAAACACTGCAGGAGGCCCATCGCTGGCGGGATGTACTCTGGGAATCGATAGTAGAGGATCTGGAACGGCGGGATCCGCCGGCTGCGGATGCGGTGCGAGAGACGGTGGCTCACCTGCCGGTGCTGATGTATCGCAGTCGCTCGACCTGGTATGCAGCGCGGACATGGCGCTACCTGGATGCTCAGGCCCGGCAAGAGTGGATCTGGGTCTGTGAATTCATACATGAGATGTGGATACGTCGCAGCCTTGGGAATGCGACGGCTGGTGACCGCGTGGCTACCTGATACGCGCATCTCGTCCGCTGGAACGCCTGACTGGCTGATGAGGTACACTGCGGGCTAATTTGAGGCCATCAGGCGCCTGGAGGCGATCTGCTGTGACTTCGCTATCTGCTCCAGTAGCAGGTCGACGTCAAACGGCATGCGAATCACCGGGATCTGCAGACGCCGCGCCTGCTGCCGACGTGTGGGGGAAACCGCTTCGAACTCAGGCGTGATCAGTAAAAATGCATGCCGGCGGACGGCCGGATCGTGCTCAATCATGTCCAGCACATGTGAGCCAGTCGTGCCGGAGAGCCACATATCCCACAGCACTATCACCGGCTCAGGACTGCTGCGAAGCAATTCCGTTGCCAGCGTGGCGCTTGGAGCCTCACTGACCAGGTAGTGCTGTTGCAAGAGCAGCCGAAAGAGGTGCCGGAGTCCAGGATCGCTCTCGGCGACCAGTACTGTTGCCATCGCCGAATGGGCTGCCACGTAGGTCTCTCCCTTTATGGCGCATGCCAACTAATTGAGACATATTCCGTCGATGATCGCATGTTCACGCTGCTGGCTAAAGTATAGTAATATTACTTCATAATGGATATTTAGTAGGCGTTCGTAGATGTCACAGGAGCATCACAGGTGTGGACTAGGGCACCGCTAGCCTCGGTACCCATCTTGTAGGCGCCTCTCTTGCTACTCTTCTTGCTCAAAACTGAGTAGCCCGTTTTCACACACTCTCCAACAGAGGTGTGTTCGAGAGTAAAGGAACCCTCGTGGGTAAGTCGCTGGAGAAGCCTCAGCTCTACGATCTGGTGGTGATGGGTGCCTCGGCCGGCGGGATCGAGGCGCTTTCAATCCTGGTGGCTACCCTGCCGCCTACTTTGCCTGTGCCTATCGTGATCGCCCAGCACCTGGATCCAAGTGTACCCAGCCATCTAGGCCACATACTGGCTAGGCGCAGCAATCTGCCGGTTCGAACTGTTGGTGAAGCCGCTCACCAGCCTGAGCGGCTGGAGTCCGGCACGATCTACGTGGTGCCGGCAGATCGGGACGTCGAGATTGCCGACGGCACGGTCAGCCTGCAGACCGGTGTGGGCCAGCACCCCATGCCATCCATTGATCGATTGTTTACCACTTCTGCAAAAGTCTATGGCGAGCGCATCATAGCCGTCATCCTAACCGGATCAGGCTCGGACGGCACCGCAGGTGCGCGTGCGGTAAAGGCCGCCGGTGGCACGGTGGTGATCGAGAATCCGCAGACAGCCAGCTATCCGGCCATGCCTGCGTCACTCCCGCCGACTAGCGTGGATGTGGTGGTCGACCTGGAGCGCATGGGTCCGCTAATCGCCGACCTGATCAGTGGCGCGCAGATGCTGGCAGCTCCACCTGCCGCCGATACCTTGCCTGGGCTGCTCGAACAGGTGCGACAGCATACCGGCATAGATTTTTCGCAGTACAAGAGCCCGACGATTCTGCGCCGGCTGTATCGCCGCATAGTAGCTACCGGCGGGAATACCCTGCACGACTATCTGCAGGTTCTGCAGGAGCATCCTGAGGAATATCAGCGCCTGGTTGCGAGTTTTTTGATCAATGTGACCGAGTTTTTCCGCGACCCAGCGCTCTTTTCCTTTATGCGTGAGCAGATTCTGCCTGATCTCATTGCGCACGCCCGCGCCCGCGGCGCTCCGCATGAGGTGCGCATCTGGTCTGCGGGTTGCTCCACTGGTGAGGAGGCTTATTCTATCGCCATACTTCTGGCCGAAGTACTAGGCCCAGATGTACTGCAGTTCACTATCCGCATCTTCGCTACCGATGCGGATACAGACGCAGTTTTCTTCGCGCGGCGCGGGTGGTATCCGGCGGTAGCGCTTACAAATATCCCGGACGAGTTGCGCACGCGCTATTTTACTCAGGTTGAGAGTGGCTACGAGGTCGCCAAAGCCATACGCAGCATGGTGATCTTCGGTGAGCACGATCTGGGGCAGCGTGCGCCCTTTCCCCATATGGATCTGGTGGTCTGCCGGAATGTGCTGATCTATTTCACATCCGAGTTGCAGTTGCGCGCTTTACAGCTCTTCGCTTTTTCGCTGCGGGATGGCGGCTACCTAGTGCTGGGCAACGCAGAGTCCGCTAGCGTCATGCCCAATCACTTCGGATTGGTACATCCGCGTTTCAAGGTGTATCGCCGTCAGGGGGAGCGCGTACTCGTGCCGCCGGTGCCAATCGGCAATCGCAATGTCTACCAGGCTGAGCAACCGCCGGCCGGCGAAACCAGGAATCAGGCAAAGCTGCGCCTGGTACCGAATGGTGAAGTGGTACCCTCTGCCGCCGAGGCCGAGAGCGCACTCGGCGCGAGCTCCGACCTGGGATTACGAGTGTACACATCCCGAGAGCGATTTGCCGACCAGATCCTGAGCTTACCGGTAGGAGTGGTCGTCGTGGATCGCAATTACGATGTGCTGACCATCAACAGCGCCGCCTATGCGCTGTTTGACATTCACCGCCCAGCCATCGGCAAGGATTTGTTGCATCTTGCCGAGCGGGTTCCCACCAAGCCACTGCGAGCTGCCATCGACGAGACGTTTGAGACGCCGGAGGTACCTGCTGCTGGGGCGGTGATGATATATGTCGAGCTGGAGCAGGAGGACCGGCATGTGCTTCAGGTCACTTGCTACCCCTACCGGCGGACGGTGTTTACCGTGGGTGGCGGCACCTCGACTACGGTAGAAGCTGTGGTGCTCTTTATCTCAGAAATAACTGCCACTCCACGCTCTCAGGAGTTGGGCGGTGGAGAGGTCGCGCCTCAGGCAATGGGTGGCCGAGTGACGGCGGCGGAAGGACTGACTCTGAGTGGAGCGACTGAGGCTGCCTCGGCAGAGACGATCAAGCGCCTGACCGAGCAGCTGGAAGCCGAACGCGCCCGTACCCGTGAGCTGCGTCTGGCCACCCAGGAACTGCGGGAGGGTAACGACGGCCTACGCCGCGCCAATGAGGACCTCCTGGTGACCAAGGAGGAGGTGCAGGCCTCATCAGAGGAAACCAAGACCCTTAATGAGGAGGTGCAGGCGACCAACGAAGAACTTGAGACACTCAACGAGGAGCTGGAGGCGACCGTCGAGGAGCTGCATACGACCAATGACGACCTGATGGCGCGCAGTCAAGAGCTGCAGACCTTAGCCGAAACCAGGGAGGCGCAGAGTAAGGCGAGCGAGCGCGAGCGAGCACAACTTGAGGCTATTCTATCGGGTATGGGGGATGCTGTACTCGCAGTAGACGCGGTAGGCAAACATGTGCTGGTCAACGATACCTATAGGCGGCTGTTTGAGAACCTGGACGCTGCTGTGGTGATCGGAGATGAGCTCGGCCAACCACTTCCTCCTGAGGCTGCGCCCTGGCGGCGTCTCGGCGAAGGGCAACCCTTTAGAATGGCGTTTTCGCTGCACGCTTCGGATGGCGCCCGCCAGTGGTACGAGGCCACTGGCCAGCCAATTTCCAGTGGTGAGCTTGAGCTTGGGGCGGTGCTGACTATCCACGATGTCTCCGATCGCAGCATGCGGAGCGCGTACGAGCGTTTCCTGGCACAGGTGAGCCACGAGCTCACCACGCCGCTGACCTCTCTTATGACCACGCTACAATTGATCCAGAGGCGCCAGCAGGCCGCATCGATCACTCCAGACAACAATGACCAGCTTTTTGCATTCGTGGCGCGCGCGCGGCGGCAGGCGAGCCAGCTAAGTATGCTGGTGGGAGATCTCGCCGACCTGGAACGGGTACAGCGGGATAGGCTGCAGCTCAACCTAGAGCCGGTGGACCTGGTAGTGCTCGCCCGCCGGGTGGTAGATGATCTGGCGCTTGCTCAGCCCACTGGCCAACTTCGCCCGCCAGTCGTCGTTCGGGCGGAACAGGAGACGACCACGCCGATCCGCGTCGTCGGTGATACCAACCGGCTGGAGCAGGTGCTGCGCAATTTGCTCCAGAACGCCCTAAAGTACGCACCGGCGAGCGATCGCATTGATGTGCGCGTGCGCCGTGTCCAGGAACGCGAAGTTGCCGAGATGGCCGAGCTAGAGGTGCAGGACTATGGCCCGGGTATACCCGAGGCTGAGCAGCCTCTTATCTTCACGCCGTTTTACCAGGTGCCCGCGGGCGAGACAATCTATCACGAAGGCTTAGGACTCGGCTTGTATATCGTACAGCAACTGGTCCAGGCACATGGCGGTAAAATCGACGTGCGCTCACCCGAAGGGCGTGGCACCGTCTTCACAATCCGGCTTCCCCTGGAAACGGACGGCTCACTGGCACTGTTACCATTACCAGCGACGGCCGAGAGCCAGGAGACACGACCACCGCCGACGATCAGCAGGCCACGCCGAAAGAAGGATAGCAGCTCATCCGGCGGAAGCTGAACCTCAATCTGTCGAGTTCCTGGCAAATAGTGTGATCATCTCGCGATTGAAGGCTGGAATATCGCTTGGTTGGCGACTGGTTAGCAGTTTGCCGTCAACGACGACTTCCTGGTCTATCCAGCTTGCTCCGGCGTTGCGCACATCGTCCTGGATGGTAGGGTAGCTAGTCATCGTGCGGCCTCGCGCCAAACCAGACGAAATCAATTCCCAGGGCGCATGGCAGATCACGGCCATTGGCTTGCCGGTGCTTGCCATTGCCCTAATGAACCGCTGCGCCCGCTGATCCATGCGCATCGCGTCGGCGTTCAGGGCACCTCCGGGAAGCAGTAAGGCGTCATACTCAGCGGGATTCGCCTGATCAAGCGCCTTTTCTACCGGAACCATGTTGCTCTTGTCATAATGCTTGAATCCCTGAATACGCCCTTCATGTGGGGCGATAATCTCCACTTCGGCGCCGGCCTCACTCAGCGCCTTTACCGGCTCGGTGAGTTCCACTTCCTCGAATCCGTCAGTGGCCAGCACTGCAACTTTGACGCCTTGAAGATTCGCCATAATCGTGTCTCCTCTCGCTCATCCGCATTCATTCGTCCCCATGACTCCATTAGGGTGCGCACCCTGGTTAATTCCCCTGAGGCCATTCTTTCCACTGCCGCAGACGCCGGCCTGGTCCGCGCTGATAATGGGCAGCAAGTCGTATGCCATCAGTCTTTTTCTTATACCTTTAGATTTCCAAGAGGCTGCTCTAGTTACCCGTACGTGGTATAATCCTAGTTGGCTAGTCAGGATTAAACCAACTACAGCTGGCGCTCACACATACTATCAAAGTACCGACACTTGTTACAGTATCAGTCCTAATATATCCGCCCCAGCACATAGCCTAGCTCTACCGGACCCTGGTTCGGATGGCGGGGCTTGTCTGGCGCGGCTTCGGGCTGCATGGGAGGATTGCATGGCAGTCGAAATCACCGCCGATATGATCATTCACGACGTGGTCGCAAATTATCCCCAAACGGTACGGGTCTTTCAAGGACATGGACTTCCCTGTACAGCCTGCCAGGTTGGCTCGCGCGAGAGTGTCGCCGGAGGTGCTCGAACCCATCACTTGGATGTGACTCTGCTCGTAGAGGATTTGAATCGCGTGGCTAATGGCGAGGAAGCCGTAGGCATCAAGCCCAGGACCAAGGCGCCGGTTGGGCGCGGTATCCCCCTTACCATGGCCGGTCCGGGCGCGGGCGGCAAGATTCGCCATATCGTGGCTGTCATGAGCGGCAAAGGCGGCGTTGGTAAATCTCTGGTTACCGGATTGCTGGGAGTCTCCCTAAAGCGGCAAGGCCTCAAAGTCGGCATTCTTGACGGCGATATTACTGGTCCCAGCATTGCCAAGGAATTCGGCGTACATGGCAACCCGACAAAGGCCGCGGGTGGCATCGATCCATTGCTGTCACAGGGCGGAATCAAGGTTATGTCTATGAACATGTTCCTGCCCGACACAACCGATCCTATAGTCTGGCGCGGCCCCATGATCTCCAGCGCCATCAAGCAGTTCTACAGCGATGTGGACTGGGGCCAGCTCGACTTCCTGCTAGTGGATCTGCCGCCAGGCACCTCGGACGCGCCCATGACCGTGATGCAGTCACTGCCTTTGGATGGTGTGGTAATCGTCTCCTCGCCGCAGATGCTGGCCACCGAGATTGTCATCAAATGTATCAAGATGGTCCAGACTCTCAAAGGCAAAGTGCTAGGCATCGTGGAAAATATGGCGTACTTGACTATGCCGGACGGCACTCGCAACGAGATATTTGGGCCGAGCAACGGCGCCGAATTGGTATCGTTGACGGGCGCGCCACTGCTGTCACAGATTCCGATTGACCGTGACATCGCGCTGCTCTGCGATGCTGGTAAGCTCGAGGAATACTATAGCGAGGAGTTTGATACGCTGGCAAGCAACTTCGTCAAGGCGCTCAAGATTGCCGGCGAGCGCAACTAGACCGCCGATCGGCGGTCACGACGTGAGAATGAGAAAGCGCCAGATCCACACCAGCAGAAGTGTAAAGGTACTGCCAAGTGTGATCAATTGCACCATGAGCGCCAGATAACTGGACTGCGCGCCTGGCTGTGCCCGCGCAGTTTCTTCGGCGTAGAGTAATTCCTGCTTGACGATCTCGGTGTCGAGAGTGCGAGAATTCCAGGCGGCAAGGAGCGCGGATGCTTCTGCGCGCAATGCTATGAGGTGTGGGTCCTGGCTGAGCCGGTCGAAGGTTCCCGGTTGCTGGACAAACCAGAAGCAGTACTCCGGCGCGAGCCGATATGCCGACTCTAGAAGAGCATGGACTCGTTCGGCCTGCTCGGGTTGGTCGCTTAGAGAATCGGCCTCCTCGAGTTGCGCCATTGCCCGCAGAAGAGGCGATCTGCGTCCGAGTCTGCGTAGATCGTTGACGTAGCCCATCTCCCGCTGCTTTTGGTATCTCAACATGTCAGCACTCGATGGCAGCGTGCGCCCGCGCTTGAGCAGCATCTTGCCGAAACTCTCGCCTTGGTCTTCAGTTGTCGGATGACGTAGCTGCTCACGTATGGCACGAGCGGACGCTGCGAGGCACATGGTATAGCGCTCCAGGCGCGCGAATGGGTAGAGCGCTCGTGAATCCTCCAGCCCGGCGCCAGCGGTCGCCTCTGCCTCAGCTGGCTTTTGCTTGGCCAGCATGACTATCGCAAATACACCCTGACATAGTACGGATCTTTCCCTCGTCAGGAGGAGAGCCAGGCGCCCGGCTTCGGCGGCTTCGTCATAGCGATTCAATCGCAGCAATGCCAGTGCGCAGTTCCCAAGGGTCTCTGGATCTGGAGAGACTGCAAGCGCGTTGAGGGCCGCCTCTAGCGCCTCATCCTCGCGGCCAAGAGAAATCAATGCTGTCGTGCGCCGGTTTAACCACACCAGCCGGCGCGTTCCCACCCAGGCGCCCTCGCCTTGAATGGCCAAGGCACGGTCGCAGAACCGCAGAGCCTCTTCATACTTACCACGCCGCATCAGGGTATCGGCCTGCGAGGCAGGAGAAAGCCAGCGTGCGCCCCGTACCAGCAGAAACCAGACTACAACTCCAAGTAATGGCAGACCCTCAGCCGGATTGCCAGATATCAATGAGACGAGAATCGGCACCGCAACTCCTACTAGCCACGTGAGTGCCAAAACATATGTGAAGAGACTACTGTGGTCTCTCACTGGCATGATACCAGCAGACTTGACGCCAACTGAATTTGTTGAAGCCATAGCAAGAGCCCCTCTACCCGGCTGCCTCACGTTGCGGTTCATCCGGCAAGCGCCGCTCGCTCTACCCCTCCACCGTCATCACCGGCTCCGGTACCGGCCGGTCCTCCTTCCAGCGTCTCGGTGTTGGAAGGCGTCTCCGGAGAGTGATACAACCTACGGTTGGGGCGGATGATAACGCGTAAGGTAACATAGAGTAGTAGCCCGTTGCGTAACGCCAATACTGGCATGAATTGCCAGCTATAGGGTACCGTCTGAATCGGATGATGTAGCTGATAGATTATTGGGTAGTCGCACCACGTGAGAAAGCAGATGGCTACCCAGAATAAGTCTAGCCCTTCCACATACGCGACGATAGGAATGATCCAGATCAGATACTGGGGGCTGAATATCTTATTCGTGACCAGCACAATTCCAAGGCAAGCAAGGAATGCCTGGCTGACGGTGAGTTTCGCCCGTGCCTGACGTGAGTAAACCCAAAGGCAGCCGCAGACTAGTGCCACCGCCGAGGCGGGCTTAAGGAAGACATCCAGCGGTCCGACGAAGTTGAGCGAAGTAAACGAATAGTTAGGGTAGGCAGGTATGCCAAAGATCGAGCCCAGCCAGAGAATCGAAGCGGGTGTAGACTCTACCTGAAGTGGACGGTTATTGGCATAGAGGAAGCCGGACAGAGTACCGGCCGGGTTCAGCACGTAGAAGATGGCCAAGAATCCCAGTACGAGACCGGCACAGAGCAATAATCCCCGCAATGCTCGCTGTGTCGCCGCCCGCTGCCAGAACTGTGTCGCTGTCCGTACCAGATTGACGTGCCGACGGTCCACTGCTTCCGAGGTTGAGTGGCTCGTGCCGGTGGGTAATTGGGCATCCGCCTGCCGCCACTGCTCGATGACCACTATAGGGATGAGGAAGGCGGGATAGAGCTTGAGCAGCACGCCGGCGGCGATAAAGACGTACGCGTAGCCAAATCGTCCGCGCTCTGCAAGCCAGAGCGCCGCCAGCGTTGCCAGGGCGGGCACAATATCATATCGGGCGAGCAGTGTCGCTGACGTTCCCAGTAACAGATAAACTGCGTACATGATGGCACGCGTGTGGCCGGCGAAGCGGAGAAAGCCAATATAGCCTGCAACTACTAGTGCTCCCATCCATACCGCAAAAACTTGATGGTAGTAGTTGGGTAGATCCGGAAGAAGCGTCAAGGTAAATGGAATGATGGCTAGCGGTGGATACTCCGCTGGCAATGAGTGAAACAATGGGTGGCTGGTCCAGAATGCGACCGCATACGCATAGTACTCGTCTACATCGCCGTTTGGCAACATCCAGAGTTTCGCCGACAGCACCTGCGTGACTACCAGTGCACCGATCAACAAAGCGATTTCGAGCAGATAGACCCGCCGGAAGGGCCAACGCACAACTCACACTCCTGCCAAACT
>JBKQTH010000353.1:0-7840 GCA_052143275.1 Ktedonobacterales bacterium
AACCGGCTGGGGTCCTCTCTGCCCAGCAGCTGGCACAGCGCATCTGTGCCTACTTTGGCTGTCCCTATGAACCCCATCTCGTCATCTCCCAACAGGTCGCGTGATTATGCACTAGGGCGGCCAGCAGGGTAGCGCCTAATATCGCCTAATATCGCCTGATGTCGGCAGAGGATACTACTGCACTTTTCGGCCGAACGGCCACGTGGTAGACTGGGCACAGACTATCCGGAGCGGCAGTTGCCGCAGAGAGGTCCAGGCATAGGTCCAGGCATAGGTCCAGGCATAGGTCCAGGCTAGTTTCTCGGATTGCGGGTCTTCATAGGTGGTGTTATGGGAGTTCGGGTCGGCGATCTGGAACAACGCCAGCTGGAGCGTCTGCGTAGGGAGATCGTTGAAACGCTCGCCGCGAACTTTGCGTATCCACCGTTCTTCGACTTTCGGGCCAATCGAATGGTCGTGCGCCCGATTGATAGGGCCAAGCGAAATGAAATCGAGCACTTTGTGCATTCGGTGAATTTCAATACTGTTGGCCGCATCGAGGTAACTTCTCCGGAATTCCGCCGGTTCATTACGCGGGTGTTTCAACGCTATGTGGAGATAAACACCACATTCGCCCGCCCTCGCTTTGTGCGCTTCCTTCCGGGAATGCGGGCTCATGCTGCGCGCACAGCTTCTCAGGTGCAGCGTAACCTGATGGCTCACCTCGAGCGAAATGTTCCGTCGTTTGGAGCTCCCAGGAACCAGCTGAGCTGGTCAGGCGTACTCCAGCACTCGTCACTGGAACACGACGAGACCGAGCACAATACCCGTGTCCTAGAGGCTACTCTGTTACGCCGAGCCGGCGACGCTCCCGGGCCGTATGTGCCGCTGGGCCGGCGAGGAGCACCGTCACCGCAAGCATCTGCCAAGGAGAGACAGGGACAATCGGCGGTGCCGCCCCAGCCGAACCGGAGTGCTTCTATGGCCGACGCCACAGTACCGGTAAGTGCTAAAAACCCACCTTCGAGTCAGGCTCTTAATCCTTCTGGAAGCGGCAATGTTCGAGACATTCCTGCCGACCTCCTGCAGTTGTATGGCGCGTATCTCAGCGATATGCAACCGGAGGTCTACTCTGCTTCCCCGCAACGAACGGAGAGCCCGTTCCCAAGCGCTCCACCTGGTGCTCGTCCAGCCAACGGCTACCAGTCGCCAGGCGTATCTGGCATAACTGGCATGCCGCAGGCCACCGCACCGAGTCTGCAGTACGGCACGTCGCCTGAAGACGCACGCAGCGATAAGCTTATCTTCTGGCAACTGCGCTATCAGCTTGAAGCTTATATACGCAGGGCGACACGCAGCTATGGAGTGCTGCCGGGGACCGGTGACCCGTTTGGGGTGCTGGATACCCTGCGCCGTTCGGGATTCGTTGACGAATCCGATCTGCAGATAGCCGAAGGTATCCTGGCTCTTACCGACAAAGTTACCGCCGCTGGTTCGGCTACGCTCGACGATTACCGTAAGGCGTTTATGCTGTACCTGCTCTATCATCGCAGCCATCTCGGCGGGTAGCCTACCGGGCCTTCCCGCGAGATGGCTGATTCGTGTGAGTCGCAGCAAAAGCATGTATAATTACTGCATAACATTTAAGAAGGCGTCTATCGTCACTAGTCTGCCTGTATGCTACTAGAGTTGTCTACTTGATCAACAAGAGATGAGGACGTCCATGACAACGGATGCCACATGCGACCGCCAGGCGGTGATTGCGGAGCGCCGTGCAACCTACGAAGCCGACGTCATCCACGCGCTTCTTGACGAATCTGCCGCCGAGCGTGAAGAGCGGCTTGAGCTCGTTCGTATCGCGGAGGAGATGATTTGGCGCGTATTCCAGCTGGATGCCGAGCCGGACAGGGGATGAGCCACCGCAGTAAAGAGGGAGATGTCGTTCGGGGATGCCACATCCTGTTATCGGCCCCGATGAGATGACATTCTGGCATCCAGTAGAGTTCGGCTGCGTCTACTGGGTCAATTTCGCATACCCGCAGCTGCCTGCCGGGGTCGAGGAGCGCCGCATTCTCGACTGGCATCCAGCTCTGGTCGTCTCCAGCACTGCTTTTTGTAAATATGCCGGCGCGCTCAACGTACTGCCTCTCAGTAGCTATCGTTCTAAAGTGCGTCCCTACCATCATGTATTACTCAAAGAGAACTATCCACAGTTAGATGGTGACAGCCTGGTCAAGACCGAGCTGACCTATCCAGTATTGCGCAGTTCTCTGCCAGACCAGCACTTTATCTGCCGCCTGCGCGATCCTGATCTGGCCGCGATAATGGCAAAACTGGCCGATGCCCTCTGCATCACGGCGTACTTTGAATTGGATGGACACAAGTGAGGCCAGAGTTGAGCCAACATACTGCGCATGGGGCCGGTTCTGGAAGCGATTCGATGGAGCAACGGCTGCGCAGTCTACCTTCGGTAGACACCGTGCTACGTTACCTGGCTCGTGCTGGCCAGATTCCTCACCCGATGGGAGTAGCAGCTGCTCGAGCTGCGCTAGCTGAAGCGCGCGCAGAGATACGAGCCGGTGCCGTTGTGGATAAGGAAGTCATCTTTAGTCGGGCGGTCGTACTGGTGGCAGAGCAGCGCCGTCGCAGACTACGGCCCGTTATCAATGCTACCGGCGTCATCATCAGTACCAATCTGGGCCGTGCACCGCTCAGCAAGGTCGCAGTTACAGCGATGGAAACCATTGCCGGCGGATATTCCAATCTGGAATACGATATGGAAGCTGGAACGCGTGGATCTCGACAAAATGCCATTCGGGATCTACTTTGTCAGGTGACCGGAGCGGAGGATGGTCTCGTTGTCAACAATAATGCCGCTGCCCTTCTGCTGGTGCTGGCGACGCTGGCAGCGCAGCAAGAAGTAGTGGTCTCGCGTGGCCAGTTAGTGGAGATAGGAGGTGGATTTCGTATTCCTGACCTAATGAGACAGAGTGGTGCGCGCCTGGTTGAGGTTGGTACCACCAACCGTACCAGATTGAGCGACTTTGAGGAGGCACTCTCCGACGATACGTCCCTCCTGCTTATCGTGCATCCTAGCAACTTTCGTGTGATAGGCTTTACTGAATCGCCTAACTTGGCAGAGGTGGCAGGGTTGGCTCACGCCCGTGGCTTGTTGCTGGTGCATGACGTGGGAAGTGGTTGTCTGCTCGATACCGAGCGGTGGGGACTCGCCCACGAGCCAACGCCTCAGGAGAGTATCGAGGCCGGTGTCGACATTGTCTGCTTCTCTGGAGACAAGCTGCTTGGTGGACCACAGGCGGGAATCATTGTCGGACGTGAGATGTTGTTGCGCCGGATTGCGCAATACCCGCTCATGCGCGCGGTGCGTAGTGACAAGCTTACGCTAGCCGCGCTGGAAGCAACTCTGGGCCTTTATCGAGACGGCCTGGCCGAGTCAGAGCTACCCATCTGGCGGGCAATTGGCTTACCGATAGCCGATCTGCAGGAGCGAGCCGAGCGCTGGGCAGAAATCGTCTGCAGTTGGGGGTATGCGGCCTCGACTATAGCCGACTTTTCGACTATCGGTGGTGGATCGCTGCCCGGCGAGACGCTACCGACAGTAGTCTGCGCCGTTTCATTGGATGGTGGCATTGCCGATGGCTTGGCGCGGGATCTTCGCCAGGGCTCCCCAGCGGTTGTTGCCCGCATTGCCCGTGGCCGGCTGCTTCTGGATCCGCGTACCGTCGATCCGGGTCAGGACGAACTATTGCTGCAAGCGCTTTCGCAGACCATGCGTACGAACCCCGCCTCCAGCCGCGTTGCTCTTTAAGAGAATACCGGGCCCCAATATTGCTTGACAGGAGTTCCTGTTGATGCTAGTATTAGTATACCGACTGGATAGTATGTGAATCAATCTGCTGGGATAGAACAGAGAGGATGGCGAAGTTCTATGGTGACATCGGTAACCGAAACTCATGAGCTACATCTAAGTGGCGTTCCCTCGTTGACCGTGCGCAGCAATGCCGGCAACATCCGGCTTCATCCTGGCAGTGAGGAGCGGATTCTGATTATTGTTACCAAGCGGGCACGCGGCCTGCTCAATGCTGCCAGCGAGGCCGATCTGGAGAAAGTGAACATAGATGTACGGCAGAGTGGTAACGACGTTACCGTGGACGCCGAAGTGGATCGCTGGTCGCTCTTCAAGCAGCTGACGGTGGATCTGGATATCACTCTTCCAGCGGATGTGACTCGCCTCGATCTCAAACTCAACGCGGGAAATCTCGAGGTCGAGGGTATACGCGGCCTCATCAAGGCCAAAGTCAACGCGGGAAATCTCGATGTTCTCGCCGGCACGACCCTAGCCGACGGGTCTCGTCTGGCTGCCAATGCGGGAAATGTGACGATCCGCAGCTCGATAGCCCCGGCCGCCTCGGTGGAGGCCGAGGTGAATGCGGGAAATTTGCGTCTCAAACTGCCGCGGTCAACCGCCGTCTATGTCGATGCGCGGACTCACGCCGGCAATGTAGAGGTGTCAGGCTGGTCGGTCAACACCGCGCGCAACTTTGCCAGCGCCTCGGCTACCGGTGCCCTGGCGCCAGGGGCCAAGGGTACTCTGACTCTCCGTTCCAATGCGGGAAATATTGTGCTTTCGCCAACTGAATAATTGGAGTGGATGGAGTGTGTGGTGTAGATGCCGATTCATGGCTATGGTGGAGGTGAGGGGGTTCGAACCCCTGACCTCAGCATTGCGAACGCTGCGCTCTCCCAACTGAGCTACACCCCCATGCGGGCTCAAGTATAGCACGAGGCCGCTAACCGCCGCAAGTGCCGTACAATAGGGAGCAGGGTCCCTTGAAAGGGATGGGAATTCTCGCGCCAGTTCTGTAAGAATGGTTACAAGGAAGCTGGTTATAAGGTCATGCGCAAGGTGGTATTGGTCTTGCTGTAGTGCCCTACAGCTTAGGCTTAAGGCAGTGCCATACTACGTAGCCTTGAGTAACAATACATAGGTTATCTAGGACCGGATAAAACCGGACGGGCTAGTACGCATTGTCCATCGTTACCGCCCCTGGGACGTTTCGTCTCTCGCAGTGAGAGATATATGGGGGTGATGATACTCAGGGTGGTGGTGGTGGTGGTGGTGGTGCAGAGTCGCCGACACCTTGGTCCGGCGCAGAGAGGTAAGGTACTGGTGGAGTACGGAGTTAGCGAGTACACGCTGGTATTTCGGCGTATAAGAACAAATAAAAATGGGCGGGCCGGACGTTTCTGGGTAGTGGCGCGTCCTGTGTCACACCACTCGAGCTTATCACCCGTAGTACCAACTCGGCGCTACTCGCGTGGGCCGGATAGAGCGATTGCTCCGGTCTTTCTCGTGCCTATCTGCTCTACCCTTGGCCTCGATAAATCCTCGTATGAAGCCTTTCTGCTTGCGAGCGGCATTTTGGATGACGCTCTCCGATTGCTCTCACGCATGTTGCTCCATAACCCGAGCTCGGTGGAAACCACTCGCAAGCGTATCCAGTCCCTCATCATGGCGGCTGAAGTCCAACATATCGTTGATGCCATGACCGCCTAGCTGCGGGCGGGCCAGCGGCGTTCATCCCGCAAGGGACAGCGCATGAGCGAGCCATTTATCACAAAAGTACCGCTACTCTTTGACCAGGCAGCACGATCTCCCTAGAATGGTATGGCAAGCGCTATGGGAATGAGCTGCTGTCATGAGGAATGGGTAGTGTGGATATCATGGGGCTAGTAGGGCAATGCTGGGGCTTCGACGGCCACCAATGCCACCGTGGTCATGAAGATAGTACCGGTTATAAGGATCGTAAGGGGGCCGTAACTTGGCTTGGACTGGTTTTGCTGGCAGGGCTGGTCGCATTTCCGGCACTGGCGGGATGTGCCGGCAGCACAACGGTAAACATCGCGGAGCGTCCAGTGCTCCGGCTGCCGGCGAATCTGGCAGGCAAGCTGGCCGGCTACCATATCTATGTGACCGATCTTGAGACTGGAGACGTGGCTGAGTTAGGAGTCTTCACTCGGCATGTCTCGGAGTCGGTCCATGGTGTAGGCCTCTCCCCGGATGGTAAGACACTGTATGTTACCGATGTCAAGAACAATAAGCTGGATGCTTTTGCCCTGACCGGCCCAGACAGCTTTACCAGCTCGTCTGGACCGATCCATTCAGTGACGACCGGCAACACGCCGGTTCATATGGTCAGCAACGGCCATGTCATCTTCGTCAGCGACTTTGGCGGGTCCTCGGTCTCGGTGATCAACGCCGCCACCTGGAACCTTATCAAGAATATTCCAGTTTGCGCATTGCCGCATGGTATCGTGATGTCGCCTGATGGCCGCTTTGTTTATACCTCCTGCTATGGTGGTCAGGGAGTCGCGGTGATAGATGTGGCCAGCCAGACCCTCTTTACCACCATCAAGACCCCGGTGGCCTCACAGCCTCTTGGCATAGCCATCAGCCCTGATGGCCGCTATATCTACGCCACCGACGATGAGACCGCCCGGTTGCTGGTGCTTGACGCTACGACTAATACCTACCTCCGCTCGGTTGAAGTTGGCCTTACTCCACAGCTGATTGCGCGCTCGCCGGACGGCAAGCGACTCTATGTGGCCAATAACCGGTCACACAGCGTCAGCGTGCTCGACATCGGCACCGATCCCGCCGATCCCCAGTTGGTGGCCAATGTGCCGGTGGCCGGCGACCCACATGGACTGGCCGTCACCCCTGACGGCCGCTACGTGGTGGTTGCCAATACCTACGGCGACACGCTTTCGGTGATCGACACCAGCACCAATACCGGTATCGGCACGATTCCCGCTGAGCAATATCCCAACGACGTACTGATCACCGGGTAGACTACCGGCGAGCTCAGCTGGGAGAGATACCCAGGAGAGCGCAGGCTAGCCAGAAGGTGGCCATGCCGGTGACCAGCCCGATCCAGAGCTGCTTAAAACGCAGCACCCCCAAACTTGCCGCTGCCACGCCGGCGAGTCGCGGCAACGTATCGGACTGCCCGGCGTTAAAATTGATGGTCACCAGCGCGGCAAACACGGCCACCGGTACGTAGTTTAGGAAGCGATTGACCGAGGATGGTAAAGTGCGCCGGCCTACTAGGAAACCGGAGATACGGGTGAGATAGGTAACTATGGCAACCGCCACTATGAGAGCTGGATATCCGCTAGGGCTCATAGACTCACCTCCCGCTCGCCGGCGACCTCCTCGGTCTCATGTCCTGGACGGCTCCTGTCGAGCAGTGCGCCGAAGCCGGCTGCGATCACCCCGGCAGCCAGAACCGCCACGCCGCTGGCGGCGTAATGGCTGACAACCAGGGCAACCAGCACACCGGTTAGCCCGACCACCACATACCGCCAGTCTCGGAGTAGCGGCAGCAGTAGTGCCAGGAAGACCAGCGGGAAAATGAAGTCGAGGCCTATGTGGTAGGGGTCGGGCAGTAGTGTGCCAAGGAGCGATCCAGCGAGGGTCGCTACGTTCCAGCTGCTGAAGAGACTGACCTCCGAACCAAAGAAGAAGGCGTCACTTCCATTGCCATCGAGAAACGCCTTAGTGGTAAGACCATATGATTCATCGGTCATAAAGAAAGCCAGAATGCCCTGTGGCGGCCGGGTGCGTTCCCTGAACCGGCGACTGAGGGAGAGGCCGTACAGCAGGTGGCGCAGGTTCAACAGGAATGCCGTCAGGACGATCGGCACCGCCAGAGAGCCGGACATTGCCAGTGTGACCGTAGTCAACTGGGAGGCTCCGGCGAAAACCAACAGCGAGAGCGCCTGAGTTTCGAGCAGACTGAAACCACCGGTATGCGCAACGATGGCGAAGGCGATGCCG
>JBKQTH010000354.1:0-3605 GCA_052143275.1 Ktedonobacterales bacterium
ATATCGGCTATAACGTGCTGACGGGTAAGACGGAGGACATGATTGAGGCGGGTTTGCCCGACCCGGCGAAGGTAACCCGCACTGCGCTGGAGAATGCCGCTTCTATCGCGGCGATGATTCTGACGACTGAGGTGCTCATCACCGACCTGCCTGAGAAGAATCCGGCCCAGGCTGCACCGGGTATGCCAGACTATTAGGCCTGTGCTACAGTGGCTCGAAAAAGTCGCCGCAAACCGCTGGGTGTCAACCTACGCGATCTGCGGCGACTGCTCTCTGTTCCCCCAGTTCATCAGCACACTTGGGGGCGATGTCCTAAACATATACTGTCGTGTTGGTCACCGCACGCATAGTTCGTCATAGCAACTCATCCTCAGTGACACACTTAATTGTTTAGTGACCGACTTTATCGTTTAGTGACAAACTTAATTGTCTGCGTACAAAATGGGAATGTACCGCGACAATAATGTTGGAAGGTAACGTAATGTTGCGACCTCCGGAAAATTGAGGGCTGGCGCAGCTGAGTTTGACATAATGTTGGAAGTTGGACACTCACATCCGTTTCTAGCGCATCAGTACCATATGCTTTGAACAATTATTGGCGACTGAACGGCTTGTCATGTTTGTTCCCTGGATCGATGACATCGTACCTACGCTGCTCCTTTTACTTCTGTTCCTCCCTGGCACCAGTGTATATGCAACATGAGCAGGTGCTATGTATATGCAACAGAACTAGCCGAGTCGTGGTACGCTCTATGCCACACGAGCAGGTGTGATGTGGCTCGTCGCCCCGGCAGTGATGACCACCTAGAGAACCCTACCCTGAAAGGCACGACATCGACGCGATCGTCGCGCTGTGCTTTGCGGATGCCGTCGTTGTCGACGAAGGCTAGACCTGGCGCGGCACCGTCGATATCACCGGTCGCTTCACTGTCGATGGCGACCGGATCAGTTACCTAGCGATCGCGCCGTGAACCGGTTGGAGGCAGTTCCGATGATAGACACAGACTTCGAGCTACCCGAAGACTGACGTCGCCGTCGAGGTCCCCATGTGACGTCGCCAGGCACGCCGGGAACGAGGCGTGTCCTCCCCGCCGTCCAGATGTCCAGATAGTGCCCCAGGAAAATGACGGTATCGTGCGGGCGGAGCTCTGCTGGCAACCTATCTGTTGCTCACCAGTTGAGCCATAGCCGGCGCCACCGCAAGTGCCCACGATGCGGGAACGGCCAAGTCGCAGAGCAAACCGCAGTCATGACCTGCCCACGTCTCACATGAAGATACATGAAGATACATGAGGACACATAAAGACACACGCCTGCCGGGGCGATCGCGCTCCCAGAGATCTTGATGGAGGGGCAACCCGCTATGCAGCCAGTGGACTATACCGACAGCTCCCTGATCGTCGTGACGCCTGAACCGTTCAACGCCGAGACCCGGCTGGAGTCGCAAGTGGGAATGCTCACGCCAGCCCGCGCGTTCTACGTGCGCAACCATTTTCATATGCCCACAATTGACCGCGCCGACTGGCGGCTGACGCTCGACGGTGAGGTCGGGCGGCGGCGCGAACTGACCTACGACGAGCTGCGGGCGCTGCCGCGTCGGTCGATCGTGGTCACCCTGGAATGCGCCGGCAACGGGCGCACTGGGCTGCACCCGCCGGCCGAAGGCGAGCCGTTTGGCTACGGCGTGGCGAGCACGGCGGAATGGACCGGGGTGCCGCTGCACACGGTGCTGGAGACGGCGGGCCTGCGCCCGCGCACACGTGAAGTGCTCTTCGTCGGTGCGGATGGCGGCCCCAATCCCGAAGCGGGCGGCGTCTCGATGACCTTCGAGCGCAGCCTGCCGGTCGAGCGGGCGCTGCATCCCGATACCCTGCTGGCCTACGCCATGAACGGAGAGGAATTGCCTGCCGCGCACGGCTTCCCGCTGCGACTGATGGTGCCCGGCTGGTATGGGATGGCGTCGGTCAAGTGGTTGGCGCGCATCAGCGCCCTTGCAGCACCGTTCGCCGGCTTCTATCAGCGGGAGCGCTATGTCATGACACATCCTGAGCGTGGCAAGACGACCGAAAGACCGCTGACAACGATCCCGCCGCGGTCCCAGCTCGTCGCTCCCTCCGAGGGAGCGACACTGCCGCGAGGGACGCACTGGCTCCACGGGCTGGCCTGGTCGGGCGAGGCGCCGGTCGAGCGCGTCGAAGTGAGCGCGGACGACGGCCAGACCTGGCAGGCGGCGGACTGGACGAGTGAGCCTATGCGCTACGCTTGGCGCAGCTGGGCCTATCGCTGGGAGGCGACGAGTCCCGGCCCAGCGAGCTTGCGCAGCCGCGCCTTCAATGCGGCGGGGCACACGCAACCGGCGACGGCGGAGTGGAACCGGCTGGGCTACGCCAACAACGCCATCCAAGTTGTGCGCCTCACCGTCTCCTAGATGATACACCTAAGAAGATGGCAAGTAGCCAGGATTGATGCTGCTGAGTATCTTACTGAGTACGCCCAGTAAGAAGCTGTTATCTCACCAACCACCAGGGCGCAAGCGCGATCCAACCACGGAATACTCGTTGCCTCACCGAATCACTGGTCCTCATGTACGGGCGGGAAAGCGTTGGCGCGTACCAGATATTCCTGTTCATCGGCGGCAATCAGCAGCTTATGAACCAGGATCACATCGTACAAAGGTAGCTGCGCGCTTGGCTGTAGGCAGAGCCGATTGGTAACTCGGCCGCCTTCATAGACTTGTACGAGCTTATTGCGGGAGAACGGGATGCGATAGATGCGCCCCTGATAGTGAGGGCTGGGCACGTCCAGGTAGCCATACGTCATGAGCTGGGCATACTCGCGCTCTTCCAGCATGTCCCGCAGCAACTGCCGGGCGCGCGCATCGGCAGCTTTACTCTCCTTGCCAGTCAAGACGTGCTCTTGGTTGCCGGTCTTACTCGGAAACTTGATGTTTGCAGCTACGAACGCGAGTATAAGCAGAAGCAGGTAGCTGACAGCCACTACCGCTACCTGTAGTCCATTTTCGACTCCTGGCATACGCAGCCCTCGCTAACTGGTAGAGGCCAGTCGCCGCGCTCTCGTGTCCGGATTTGTGCGGTGACGTGCCGACTTCTTGGCCGAGTGCGCGGTAAGCGTGCAAGCTCAGGCGGGCGACTGTTGCCGTTCCAAAGCGGAGGGGGAGAATTCTCCCACCGCAGCCGACAGATAGACATCCGATACTATACCGTTGGTTGCGGCAACAATGATGCCGACCAATCATCCAGGCGTGCCGCCTCGAAGGAGGTCATGTTCGATAACGAATGCTGCTGCAACCAATTATACATGAGGGGCGAGAAGACTCATCCTGTGTTGTTTTCGCCCTGCGTGACCCTGATTACCTACGCGTAGCCCCTCAAATAAAAGTCGATCCTATGCCGCCTCATTGGATGATGAGGACAGGCCATGATCAAAGTAAATCGGGTGACGAGAGCAGAAAACAACACACATCCCGTTTACGGGATCGAGAGTGTCACATGGTCCAAATTCGCTCATAGCCACACAGTTGCCAGCGCGGAGATTTATGACATACGTGGCAAACTAGGCGCATATGCAAGGTCTGACCTTCGCAG
>JBKQTH010000355.1:0-8058 GCA_052143275.1 Ktedonobacterales bacterium
ACCCGCCCGGTTAGCGGCGGGTTTCAGCAAGGCGCGGCACGATATGGCGCATAGCGGTAGTACTTTGGTAGCAACGATCATGATCAGCAAGTCGGTATAGGTTAGCTTTTCTGATGTTTGCTTCTGGGCTCGCTCACGCCAGGTCACGAGAGTCTCTGACTGTACCTCGCGTAGCAAATAGAAGTGTGGAATAGCGGTCCAGCTCTGGGTGGTGCGCTCGGCCATCAGACGCCAGGCCCTGCCCAGGTTGCCATCAAGAGCCGGTTGCGGCGCACTGGCAGTGATCGACTTAGCCTCGAGCACATCGGACGCGAGAATGACGCCGGCAGGCCCTGAACCCTGCAGCAGAGCGAGATCCATTCCGCGTTCAGCGGCAAGGCGCTTTGCACTGGGTGAGGCAAGTCGCTTTCCGTTGGCTGCCGCTGCGGCTGTGACTGGATACTCTTGTCCTCTGCCATTATCGGCATGATTTTGGTCCACCGCTATCTCACTGGCTGACCTGTCTCGCAGTCTGGACTCCGGTAAATCAGCCTCACCGGCCGCCAGGATCCGCGCAATGATCTGCCCTACCGGCACCTCGTCGCCGGCACGAGCGCTTATGTGCGCCAGTGTACCTGTAGCTGGGGCCTCGAGTTCCACGGTGACCTTGTCTGTCTGGATCTCTGCGATTGGTTCACCTTGTTGTACCTGATCGCCTTCGGTTTTGAGCCACTGGACAATCGTTCCCGAGTCCTGCGCCATGCCTAGAGCCGGTAGAATGACGTTGGTCGCCATGATGCGATCCTCTCTGGAAAATGATTACCGGCCCTAGTTGGAGAGTGCGGTGCCGGCTGCCTCAAAGACATTGGAGGTAGCATTCAAATGCGACTGGGTCTCACGGATAGCCGGTAAGGCCCCAGCAGACGTGTAATAATGCGCTCCAGCAATGAGCAACTTCTCGGCGGGAAAACGGGTGATCACCTCGCAGCCATCTTTGGTGACGACTAGCTGCTCCTCGATACGCGCCGCCGTCCAGCCATCGCTAGCCGGCCAGAAGGTTTCAAGCGCGAAGACCATTCCCTCCTCGATTACCTCTGGATGATCCAGCGAGACCAGACGGCTGAAGATCGGCTTTTCCCAGATCGATAAGCCTACACCGTGCCCATACTGCAGCGCAAAGGCCGCTTCTTCATCGGCAAAGCCGAACTCGTCTGCCTTGGGCCACAGCCTTGCGACATCCGCGGTGGTCACACCTGGCCGGATAGCGTTGATAGCCGAATCCAACATGTCACGGCAGTGCTTATAAGCATCGACCATTGCCTGCGAAGCGCTGCCAACAGCAAATGTGCGATAATAGCAGGTCCGGTAGCCATTGTAACTATGCAGGATATCAAAGTAAGCTGGATCTCCAGGCCGAAGGGCACGATCACTGAATACGTGTGGGTGTGGGCTGCATCGCTCGCCTGAGATGGCGTTTACTCCTTCAACCTGCTCAGAGCCCATATCATAGAGCAGCTTGCTCACCAGCCCAACGCACTCATTCTCGCGAACTCCCGGCTTCAGAAAGCGATACAGTTCGTCATAAGCAGCATCCACCATCATGCAGGCAGTCGAAAGCAGGGTAACTTCATCCACTGTCTTGATGAGACGAGCCTGCTGCATCAATTGTTGCCCGTCAACGACGTTGATGCCTTCTTTTTGTAACGCAAACAGTACGGGCATCTCCACTACGTCCACACCTACCGGCTCGTCCAGAAGGTGCCGCTCTTCCAACTCTTGGCGAATCTTACGGGCTACCGCTTCAGCACGCCCAGCCTCGGGAAGCATTGCACCACGCTGGGTTGATATGCCGGCCCGAGATCGCTCGCCCAGCCAAGGACAATACATTTGGTGGTGCCGCGCCGCTGAGCCAAAATCCCAGAGTATCGGATCGTCGTCCTGGGGTAGCAGTGTGAAGCGGGCCAGCTTATCCATGGCCCAGGTACCCAAGTGAGTAGAAGTGATGTAACGTACATTGCTCATGTCAAAGCAGAGCAGCGCACCTAACTGAGACTGCTTGAGCAGTCCCTTGATACGCGAGAGTCGCTCGCTGCGTAGACGCTCCACATCGACACGCGCCTCCCAATCAACAGTCATCAGGCCATAGGTCTTGATTGCCATTGTCTAGCTCCTTTCATTGAAGAGCATGCGCCATGTGCGACGAGTATTACACGCGACTGCAGAGTGTTTTGGCCAGCTCCGTTACTACTTCAGCGGTAGGAACGGTCTGGTCCTCTAGCACCGGCGAGAATGGCACTGGAACATCCATCGCACCCAGCCGCTTGACCGGGGCATCAAGGTAATAAAACGCACCCTCGGCAATAACTGCAGCCAGTTCCGCTGTAACTCCATAGCGCTCATAGCCTTCATCGATGACAATGGCACGACTCGTCTTTTGCGCGGAAGCGATCAGCGCCTCTTTATCCAGAGGAAAGGTCGTGCGCGGATCGATCACCTCGGCGCTGACGCCAAGCTGCGCTAGCTGCTCGGCTGCTTCAAGTGCGATCTGGACCATGCTGCTAGTCGCCACCAGAGTGATATCGGTTCCAGATCGCTTGATATCGGCCACTCCAAAGGGAATGGTGTATTCTTCTTCAGGTATCAGCCCTTTGAGCTGGTACATCATCTTATCTTCGAAGAAGACGACCGGATTGTCGTCGCGTATGGCGGACTTTAAAAGGCCCTTGGCGTCATAAGGTGTGGACGGCAATGCGACCTTCAAGCCAGGGATATGGCTGACCCAGGCATGCAGGCTCTGGCTGTGCTGCGCAGCAGTGCGCCTGGTGGCACCCAACGTCGTCCGTATCACCAGGGGTACGCGCAACTTGCCGCCTGACATATAGTGAACCTTTGCCGCCTGGTTTACGATCTGATCCATTGCCAGCCCAATAAAATCGCCAAACATGATGTCGATGATGGGGCGCATGCCGGTCATAGCTGCTCCGACTCCCAGTCCGCTGATGCCGGCCTCGGAGATGGGTGAGTCTATTACACGCTGGGGACCAAATTCTTCGACTAATCCAGAGAGCACCTTGAATGGCGTTCCGGCTTCGGCCACATCCTCACCCATAATGAAGACGTTGGGGTCACGACGCAACTCTTCAGCCAAACTCTCACGGATGGCCTGACCAAGCGTGACCTCGCGCATACGAATTGTTTCCACCATATTTCCGGCTACGCTAGGCATAGACATGGTCGGTTACCTCGCTGGCCGAAGGGAAAGGCGCGTTGAGGCCAAACTCAACTCCGGCGTCGACTTCGGCCTGGGCCTCTGCTCGAATGCTCTCCAAATGCACCTCATCAGTTAGCTTTTCCTGGAGCAGCCAGTTACTCAGAATGGTGATGGGATCGCGTTCTTCCTTCCAAAACTCTTCCTCTTCTTTAGAGCGATAATAAGCGCGCTGAATGTCTCCTACATGATGCCCGAAGTAGCGATAGGTATTTGCCAGTAGGAAACCCGGACCATCCCCCTGCCGTGCGCGTTCCACAAGCCGTCCGGCGGAAGCATACACCTGCCGTACATCCTGGCCGTCTACTTCTTCGGTCACAATGCCAAAGGCCTCGGCTCGCCCAGACATGCTTCCAGCAGTGGTCTCTAGGTTGTGCGTGTATTCGCTATACAGGTTGTTCTCACACACATAGACCACTGGCAACTTCCAGAGCGAGGCCATGTTCATGACCTCATAGAGCACACCTTGACCCAGCGCTCCATCGCCAAAGAAGCAGACGGCCACCTGCCCGCTGCTACGCAGCTTGCTGGAAAATGCTGCGCCAGTGGCGATGCCAGTGCTGCCTCCGACAATGGCGTTAGCGCCTAAGTTTCCAGTGTCCTGATCAGCGATATGCATCGAGCCGCCTTTACCGCGGCAATAACCCGGCTCTTTTCCAAGCAGTTCAGCGAACATCCGGTCGATCCGGGCACCTTTGGCCAGACAATGCCCATGGCCGCGGTGGGTGCTGGTTATGTAATCATCTCGATGTAGAACCTGGCACACACCAACAGCAACCGCTTCTTCACCGCTGTACAGATGAGCGAGACCAGGCATGCGAGCTGTACGATAGAGGTCGTTGACTTGCTCCTCAAAGAAGCGGATCCGCAGCATGTCTCGGTACATCAACAGCCACCGACCGGCATCCTTGATTGCCGGATGCTGGCTGTTGTGTTTGTGTGGAGCTTTCGCCTGGGCCATAATCGTTAGTCTCCCTTTTCTCCCCGGTCCAGCCCGGCCATTCTCTCTACTACTCGGTACACCACGGCAAAATCTTGGTCTGCCAGCCCCATGGTTCGAGCAGCGGTCAGGAATTCGTTAGTAAGTGCGACGGTTGCGAGTGGTACATCCAGCTGGCGTGCCTGCTCAAGCGCGAGAAGCATATCTTTTTGCATCATGTTTACATTAAACCAGGCCTCATCCGGCATCTGAAGGATAAAAGGCGCCCGGTAGATTAGCGAAGGTGAAGCAATGACGCTGCTTAGTAAGACCTCGATCGCCGTCTCGCGCGAGATACCACCTTTCTCAGCCAGGAACAATCCTTCGCAGAATCCCATGAATTGGACCTGCAAATTGAGATTGACGGCGATCTTCATCAATACCGCCTGGCCGTTTTCTCCGACATAGATAACCTTGGGGCCGATATCTTGTAGAATTGGTCTTACCCGCTCAAAGGCTTCCGGATCACCGCCGACCATTAAGGACAGCTTACCCTGTTCCAGGGTAATGACGCTGCCGGAGACAGGAACATCCAGCATACTCGCCCCAAGCGCTGCCACACGCTTGGCCATGGCGCGCGAAGCCGCAGGACTCACGGTGCTCATATCGCAGTAGATCTTCCCCGGCCCGAGCCCAGCCAGAATGCCATCGGGGCCGCTGGTAACCGCATGAAGCCCAGCGGTATCGGTGACCATTGTGAAGATAATGTCAGTGGAATCGGCAACTACCCTTGGCGACTCGCCCCACCTCATGCCCGCATCCAGTAGCCACTGAGCTCTGGCGCGGGTGCGGTTATACCCTACAACCTGGTGGCCTTTCTCTAAGAGACGCCTAGCCACTCGGCCACCCATGGCCCCAAGGCCTACGTATCCGATGCGAGCCATAGCTTACTCCTTCTGAGTGGCTCTCAGCTCTTGCGCAGCAGAGGCATCAACTCGAACCTGCTGTAAGTGAGCGCTCATGGCCTGCCGAGCGGCTTCGGAGTCATGGCAGCTTACAGCGTCGAGTATTTGTTTGTGATGCGATTGGCCTCTCAGCGGCCCACCGTCGACAAAGAAGATTTGCTTGCGCTGCTCACCCAGCAACTCCATGATCGGATCCATAAGAGTTAGGACCAGCACATTTTGGGTGGCTCTCGCTAGAACCTGGTGAAAGTAATTGTCAGCGGAGATAAAGGCATCAGCATCATGTAAATGCGCGTCCATGGTCTTAACTGCATCTAGCAGATCGAGAATATCCTGGTGGGTGGCACGCGCTGCCGCCAATGCGGCAATGCCTGGCTCAAGAATCTCACGGACCTCCACCAGCTCACGGGCGCCAACTGGTTGACCCACACGCAGCATCAGACCCAGAGAATCACGAAGCGCCTGGGGTGTGCCATTGATGACGACGGTGCCGCGACCTGGGCGCATTTCTAGCAAGCCCTTCTGGGCAAGTATTTTCATAGCCTCACGCACTGCGGTGCGGCTCGCATGAAATTGTTCGGCTAATTCACGCTCGGTAGGTAATCGATCTCCACTTTGCAACTCGCCACGAAAAATCTGCTGTTCAATCTGTTCAGTGATCTGCTCAAACAGCTTGGTTGACTGGACCGGTATGTACGGCATTGCCTATTCCTAAAAATACGAGACACCGCTTACAAACCACAAATTGGTATGATGATCTGCTATAAGGATAGTGGGATAATGCGGTTGATATACCATGAGCCAAGTCAGTTGTCAAGCGTCCAGAACATTTTGTAATGTTTCATATGGAACTTACATTTCTGCGACTGGATCAAGATTTGAGCAATGCTGAAATAGCGTCGCGAGATAGAGATTCTTGGCACCATAACTTGGTGTGGTTTCTTCGATAGTAGGCAAGCTCAGTGATCGGCGCTGCGAAAGCGAGTCAGAGGCATAGTGGCCATATCCATAACCGTACTTCACGTACGTGATCATCATCCGAGCGAGGTCGAAGAAGCGCTCGCGACTATATTCGCCGAAGAGAATCGTGCGCATGTGCTACGGATCGAGGGAACGTTTTCAGCGGTGCGCTCACGTCTGGATGTGCTAGCGGAAGAGGCAGGCTATCGCTACCTGATACTCCGGCCGGCTAACAATTCAGCGTGGACACCGGTGCTGGAAGTCGGCAACCGTACCATTGGACTGGAAGCGAGGCTATCAAGACTGCTGAATGGCAGCGCAGTCTTTACTACGTTTGTGTACGGTGATGTGATCTCCGGGTACCGGCTGGCACGCAGCGGAGTCGAAGTGGACCGCTACGCCAGCGACCCAAGCATCCTGCAAGTAAGTCAAGAGGATGCTGAGAACCCGGAAGAGATTTCACCCGGGGACCAAGAAGCTAGCTACGAATTGGAACGCGGACATCCGGAACGATTCGCTGATCTTCTGCCAGACGGCACCACCGCTCTGGATTTTGCGCAGGTGGTGTTGCGTCCTGGCTGGTGGCAAGACTACGACCGGGCACTCATCTACAATGAAGCGCTGCCAGGAACGGAGCCTGATAAGGAAGAGGAAGGAGAAGAGTTGGTGGAACTGGTGGATGAGGTGGATCGGATGCGTTGTATCGCCCTGGCGCTTGAGCTCTTCGGCCCCAGCGAGTATCCCTTTGCCCAGGATACCGAGGACGTTCCCAACCACCTGGCCGGCCCAGCCATTGCATTGGCCTTTGCCTGATCTCCAGGCACTTATCACCCAAACGGCACTCAAATGTTGGCAGCATTCGCATGAAGCTGGTATCATATCTGCTGTTCAGTCCACTCGGAGTTTTTCTCCAACCGATCACCACGGCCTCAGGAGAGCAGTCCTTGGTGCTACTTCCTAGTACCGTTACCCATTGGTCAGTGGCTCGTCGCTGTTTTTAGCAAATAGGGTAGCTGCTGCTTTCGCGGTGGATGTGGCAGTGTAGAAGAGAGAAGAAGGCAGCAGTACCTTTTGTTGCTGTCGACCGTGTTCGTACCAATGGAGAAGTCGATGATGCGTGGAACAACACAGCCTATGCCTACTGTACACGAGGGAATGGCTGATAGCCCGCTAACTGCAAAGCAGCCAAGCTACTATACTACTCCATGGGCTCCGGTCAATCAGCTTCTTGCCATCGTAGAGGAGCGCAGCCACGGACGCGCAGGAGTCATCCAGCGTTTCGCTACCTTCATCGTAGTCGGAGGAATCGCGGCACTGGTCAACCTGGTAGTCTTTGAGCTAGGGCTGCTGGTTATAGCTCCGCTGAAGATTGGGACATTGTCTCCCAGCGCCAATGCCTGGGTGCAAAATCTGCTGGCTTATGCGGTGGCGGCAGAGATTTCAATCGTCGCGAATTTCGTGCTCAACGACCCGATTACTTTCAGCCACCTACCTGGCCATCAAGACCGCCCGTGGTGGGTGCGGTGCCTGCGATTTCATGCGACCTGCATCGTGGGAGTGCTCGTGACTTTCGCCATTGAGAATTTCATGCATTTCGTTGTTGGCGTGCCTGCGCTCTTCGGCGAGGCTACCGGCATCATCGTCGCCTTATTCTTCAACTTTACCGTCCACCATCTTTTTACCTACCGGCACACACACGGGTAAAGAAGACGCATGGCCGGCGATGGCATCCGGCCGCATGACTGCACGCAGAATAACCACCCGCTCTGGATAATCGCTGAAGATTCCGTCAATGCCCCATTTTAGCAACCGGCGAATCCTCATCCCGCTATTCGCCGTCCAGACATTTACCCGCAGACGTGCCTGATGCGCCTGGGTCACACACTCCTGGGTCAGCAAGCTGACTTCGGGGTGAATAGCCTCGGCACCTAGTGCCAGCGCGGGAGCTACCAGGTCCTGATCTCGCC
>JBKQTH010000356.1:0-5606 GCA_052143275.1 Ktedonobacterales bacterium
CACGTTGCTGCGTGGCGAGAGCTTTCGCTTGCGCGGAGGCATGGAGACCGACAATATTGCGTTCCCACTGACGGGCCGAGTGCACTATCTGTTTAGTCATCCGAGGTGTCCTCCAGTGCGGCGATGAGAGAGATAAGGCTGGCCATGAGTTGTTGACTCTTTTCTGCCATGCGCATGTACCCGTGTTGTTCCAGGCGAAGCGTGGTGCTCTCTTCTTCCTGAAGTCGGCGTCTGAGCACCGGCAAGGCACGAGTGTCAAGGGTTGCGCCACACAGATCGAGCAATTCCTCTGTGACCTCGAAGGACTCCAGTCCAAGGTAGGACTGTATGCACACGCGAAGTTTTTGGTCAGTCATACCGTCCCTCCAGCGCGGCAATGTGGGCTTGGAGCTCGCCAATTCTCCGCTCGAACTGCTTGACACCAAGCACCAGTTGCGCGTCTCGGGCTTCTTCGAGCCCTGCTTCGAGTTCTGTGAGTTCACTCTTCAGGTGCTGGAGAATCCCTTCGAGGGACAATGATTCATAGTCATCATCTGTCTGCTCGAGACTGGTGACGCGCAGTTGGAGCATGGGGATGATCGCATCTTGATTCTTTACCACCAGCTCGTTCCCAGCCTCCGCGGCTCGTTGGCGCAGGTGAATCGCCTTGCTCAGAAACGCTTTCAGGCTGGGTAAGTCTTCGGTGGCAGTCAACCAAAAGGCGCAGGTCACGCAGTTGTTGGCGTGGTCGCACCCACCCATCACCACCGCACGTCCACATCCACCTACGGGTAAGGTTTGGCCTCGAATCCCCTTACGGAGGAGCTGGGGCTCCAGGCGATTGCCCTCCGGATCACCTTTGACGACCTGGCCTTGAAAATCAATCGTCTTGTGCTTGAGACCAGCCCGGAGCAGTTCTTCACGGATAGTTTGCATGCGTTTCTGTGCGTAGCGCTGCGTCATCTGCGTCGATCCATGCCCAAAGAGGCGGCTGATGGTGTCGATAGACACATCGTCATTGATCAGTCGCATACCAACGGTGTGGCGGAATTGGTGGGAGGTGAAGCCGTACAGCTTGCCGGACTGGTCACGAATCTCTGCTTGGAAGACCCACTGATTCAACACACGTCTAAATACGCCTTGGTGGAATGGGCGCTGATGTGACGTAGTCCTGGGAAATAGATAGGGGCAGCTCTCTCCCCACTCTGCCCGGATCTCCGCTTGTTGCGCCTGAATGGCAGCAACAACGCTCTGGTTCACCAATGGGATCATATGATCCTTCCGTCGTTTCCAGAGGAATGACGTCAAATACCATTCATGCTTGTCATCGTATTTGAGACACTCAATGGAGAGTGTGCAGAGTTCGCTGATGCGCATGCCACACTCCAGCAGGATGGTCACCATACGCAACAGAGTCGTGGGAAGGGTGTCCAAATGTTGCCGGAGCTGCACCAAGACCTCTTCAGGGATCTCGCGCGGTATGGAGTTCGCATCATCCTTAGGGAATTCATCATCAAAGATGACTCGTTCCCTGGGGAGTTCGGTGATATTGAGCCGATAGACACAGGTTTCGAGAAAGGTACGCACATAGGACAGCAGCATGCGTTTTCTATGTTTTGCGAAAGAGCAACCTCTCAGATAGTTTATATAGCTTACCAGGAGTTCTCTATTGATCTCCGACACTTGGAGAGTAGGGTACTCCTGAGCCAAGAAGCGGGAAAACTGCACGAGGCCATCTAGCCTGCAGCTGTTGCCTCCCCCTGAGGGGTGAACGGAGAGATCATACGTCATATACGTCTTCACCAGCTGGCGCAACCACGGCTGCGAGATTCTCATAAAATTCAGCCGTACCGGAGCTCGACTTTGTACATTATTCGTCAGTAACATGCCGCATGTGCTAACTGCTCAAGCGTCGCCCGCGGCAATAAAACTACAGTGGGATCAGAACGGGATGTGGGAAAAACGAAATTGCCCCACAGATGCTGTCTCACCAGGGCTAGGATATCGCTAAACGTCGCTGCCGGTTTCCGATACCAGCTCGCCTGCTGATGGGGAGGATGTCCGTCAGGAGCCAGGGCGAAGCCAAAGAGGGCGACGAGGCTGTAGAGTCCGAAGAGCAGCGGAGTCGTGCGCTCAATGGCGAGGTCTGACCACTGTCGCTCTCGTCTCGATCCCTAAATGCGCGCGGCTTTCCTCGAAAGTGACTTCCAAACTCCAACGCTTCATGAAGTCGCGCACGATCTCCTCAGCTGGCTGCCCTTGGTCGGTGGAAAATAACGCTTTGGGTGGGCGCTTTCCCGCCGGGTCGCGAGTCAGGACCCACCGAATCGGCAAAGGAGTCGAGCCGAACCGATACCACCAGGCCAGTCCGGTACACAGTTCCAGGGTTCGTTGCCCCTCCCCATACCAATCCAAAGTGAGCCGCTCCCAGACCGTGTGGGGATTGTGGAGCACAGCCTGAAAGGAGGCAAGCACATCCCCGATTTCACTCTGCCAGATGCCCTCGGTCGCCCGTTCGCGGTCGCCGAGGCCCTAGCGAACGGGCCAGTGGTGCTCACCTTCTATCGCGGCGAATGGTGCCCATACTGCAATCTGCAGTTACCCGCCTATCAGGCGACCATGCCCGACATCACCAAGCTCGGAGCCTCCCTCATCGCCATCTCTCCCCAGACACCTGACCATTCCCTCTCCATGGCCGAGAAGCACGCGCTTTCCTTCGCCGTCCTCAGTGATGTGGGCAACGTGGTCGCACGGCAATTCGGCTTGGTCTTCCAGTATGACGACGCGTCCCGCGAATTCGTCTCCGGCCGCGGTCTGGATCTGGCGCGCTGGAACGGCGACGCCACCTGGGAACTGCCCGTTCCTGCGACCTATATCATCTCGCAGGATGGCGTGATCCGGATGGCCTTCGTGGATCCCGACTATCGCCATCGCCTGGACCGGGCCGATCTCTTGGGTGACCTGCGCACCGTCACGGAGGCGGTGCGCTAATGGACCTAGAGGGACAGGTTGCGTTGGTTACCGGCGGTGGACGGGGTATCGGACGCGCCACCGCCCTGGCTCTGGCGGAGGCAGGCTGTGACGTAGCGGTTCTGGCACGCACTACGTCTGAAATCGAGGGGGTGGCGACGGAAATTACCAGCACAGGCCGGCGCGGCCTTGCCGTCGTCGCTGATCTGGCGGATCCCACCACCATCGAGGGTGCGCTGGCAGCTGTGCGCGGACGCTTGGGGCCAATAACCATACTGGTCAACAATGCCGCGGTGGTCGAGCCGCTCGGCGAGAGTGTGGCGGTCGACCCCGCTCAGTGGGCCGAGGCGATCACCATCAATCTCAGCAGTGTCTTTCACCTGATCACGTCGACCTTACCGGAGATGCTGGCGCTGGGATGGGGGCGCATCGTGTCGGTCTCCAGCGGCATTGCGACGGGCAACGGCATGAAGTACGCCAATGCCTATGTCGTCAGTAAGGCGGGGCTGGAGATGCTCACGCGCAACCTGGCGGCCGAACTCGCCGGCAGTGGCGTTACCGTCAACGCTGTTCGGCCGGGCACCGTGGATACCGCGCTGCAGTCGCACATCCGGACGCAGCCGGTAGCGCGCGTCGGCCAGGACGTGCATGATCGCTTTGTCGCGTTCTACGAGAGTGGAGCCCTGCTAAAGCCGGAACTACCCGCCAAGCTCATCGTGGCGGTCATTGCCGGCGACGCTACCGGCGAAATCGTCAGCGTCGGCGACTCGCGGGCCCGGTCCCTTGTGCCGCACGGCTCATGAAGGTGTACCATGTAGGCGTAGCATGCACGTGTAAGAGAGTACCCTTGGGTTTCCGCCTCGCGCTATGCGTCGCGAGGCGGCAGTGGTTTTGGGTTAACCTGGGACGCGGAGAAGCGGGACAAGGACCAAGTATGACCAATAATGAGGCGAACGCTCTACCACCATCCTCTCCGTCGAGCGGCGAGCCGGTCGGCTTCGTGACGATGGCCGGCCCACGCGCCACCGGCCCGGCGCCAACCATCGGAGTGGGCATGCTGGGCTACGCCTTCATGGGAAAGGCACACTCGAACGCGTTTAAGACGCTGCCCTACATGGTGTACCCGCCGCCGGCGATCCCTGAGCTTATCGCCATCGCCGGGCGCACCGCCGAGGCCACCGAGGAAGCCGCGCGCCGCTACGGCTACGCACAGGCCTACACGGACTGGCATGATCTAGTAGCCAATCCTGCCGTACAGCTCTTTGACAACGGCGGCCCCAACGATCAGCACGCCGACCCCACCATCGCCGCCGCTCTGGAGGGAAAACATACCATCTGCGAGAAACCGCTGGGCCGTACCAGCGAAGAAGCGCGGCGTATCTGGCTTGCGACCCAGGCGGCTGAGGGGCGATACCATACCAAGCATATGGTGGGCTTTAACTATCGGTTTGTTCCGGCGGTTCGCCAGGCCTACGATCTCGTCCAGAGTGGCGCGCTCGGTCGCATCTTCCACTTTCGCGCGGTCTATCTGCAAGAGTGGCTCACCGATCCCAGCTTCCCACTCGTCTGGCGACTGCACCGCGAGGCGGCGGGCAGCGGCGCTCTCGGCGACCTTGGGTCGCATATCATCGACCTGGCGCGCTGGCTCATTGGGGAGCCGATCCAGGTGACGGCGCAGGCCACCACCTTCATCACGGAGCGTCCGGTCACGTATGGGTCGAGCGCTACTGGGCTCGTGAGCGTGGATGATGCGTTCACCGCGTTGATCGCCTTCGAGAACGGCGCGCTGGGCACCATAGAGGCCTCGCGCTTTGCACCAGGGCGCAAAAACGGTCTGGTCTTCGAGATTAACGCCGAACGCGGGTCGCTGCGCTTCAACCTTGAGCGCCTCAACGAGCTCGAAGTGTACTGGGCAGAGAGCCAGCCGCGTACCACTCGTGGGTTCAGCGAGGTGTTGGTGAGCGAAACCTACCACCCGTACTGGACCCACTGGTGGCCACAGGGGCATATCATCGGCTGGGAGCACTCCTTCGTCCACGAGGTCGCCCACCTCCTGGAGGCCATCGTCAACGACCGGCCGATTGCCCCCTACGGCGCAACTCCCGAAGATGGCTACCGCAACGCGGTCATATGTGACGCCATTCTGCGGTCGGCGCGAGAGGGACAGCGCGTCGCGATCACCTACTAGCGGGCGGCGGCTCCCCGGTCTCCGCTGGTATACTCGACGAGCAAACCAAAAGAGGAGGAAAATCGTGCAACTCACACGCGGAATGACGGCACTGATTACGGGAGCATCTTCCGGGATTGGGGAAGCGTTTAGCCAGGCCTTGGCGGCTCGAGGGATCAACCTCGTGCTGGTGGCACGTTCGGAACAACGACTCGCCATGCTGGCCGCGGACCTCTCGGAGCGGCATAGAGTGCAGACAACGGTTATCCCAAGCGATCTCGCCCTGGCCACTGCGGCGGCGACAGTGGCGCAAGCGCTCGCGGAGCGCGGTATCAGCATCGATATACTGGTGAATAACGCGGGGTTCGGCGTTCAGGGGCACTTCGAGGCGATTCCTACAGTGCGTGATGCTGATCAGGTAGCGGTCGATGTAGCGGCGGTGGTAGCGCTGACGCACACCTGTGCTCCGGCCATGCTGGCCCGACGGCAC
>JBKQTH010000357.1:0-3706 GCA_052143275.1 Ktedonobacterales bacterium
ATTGGGGCGATGCTTCAAGACGGAAAGTTCATGCCTGGGGTCCATGTAGGCGAACTACTGGACTTTGTTGGTAGCCTGCATCCAGTACCGCTGCCAAAAGACGAGCTGCTCGGGTTGGCTGGTCTAGGTGGCCTGGAAAATCGCCGAGTAGATCGGCTATCGGGAGGGCAAACTCAGCGGGTTCGCTTTGCTATGGCAATTGCTGGCGCCCCCGACTTGCTGGTACTAGATGAACCGACTGCAGCTTTGGATGTGGAGGCGCGCCGTGAGTTCTGGGCCAGTATGCGTGCCTACGCGGCGCAAGGGCGCACGATTCTTTTTGCCACTCATTACCTCGAGGAGGTGGAATCGTCTGCCTCGCGCTTGGTGATCATTGCTCGCGGCCAGATTATTGAAGACGGTACTGTGCAACAGATCAAACAGCGCTACGGTGAACCGCGGTTGTCCTTTACACGTCTCCTCGATGCGTCGGTGACTGATTTTGCCCACTTTCCTGGGGTTTATCAGAGTGAAATCCAGGGTGAGCGAGTCATCTTACACACCACAGATTCAGACGCAACTGCACGCGCCCTTGTCAATAGCGACATCTCCTGGAGAGACCTTGAAGTCAGGAGCAACGATTTGGAAGAGACATTTGTTACACTAACTCAAGAAGGCAAGGTAAAGAGGGAGGCCCAATGAAAGGCTATCTGCGCGCGGAACTGCTGCGAACTCTGCGTGATCCGCTCTATATTTTCTTGGGTGTTGGCGTCCCTATCGGGTTCTATCTACTCTTTTCCGGACTCTTCGGCTCGGAACCTCACCCACCTCATACCCTGTCTGGCAATGTGGAGATCATGCTTGCTTTGGCGGTCTACGGAGGTATCTGGGCCTGTCTGGTAGCAACTGGTCCGCGTATTGCCAATGAGCGCAGTAATGGATGGATCAGGAATCTCCAGTTACTGCCTATTTCACCATGGAAGGTCCTGGCGGGGCGAGCATTGGTGGCCATCTTGTTCGCTCTGCCGGCCATGCTCTTGGTCTATGCCACCGGGGTTATCGTTCACGGAGTGCAGCTTTCGCCTGGCCAGTGGGTCGCGATTATTCTCCTGATGTGGATAGGAGTCTGGCCTTTTGCCATCTTCGGTATTGCCCTCGGCTATGTGACCAACGAGACTACTGCCTTTGGTGTGACCTATGGCCTCTACATGGTGCTGACTGCGGCTGGTGGCCTGTGGGTGCCTCCCGCAATTCTGCCCAGCACTATGCTCTCGATTGCCAAGACGCTGCCTACCTATCAGGCTGCCAATTTGGGATGGCGGATTGCCAATGCCCAGGTTCCTGAGCTAGCCGGCCCAATTGTACTGATAGGCTGGACGCTGCTCTTCCTGTTGCTAGCAGCCGTTGTCGTCGGGCGGGCCGCCCAAGTTCGTTGATCCCTGACATCAATGGAAAAGGGAGACTTTTACATGCAGTTGGTTGACAACTTTCGCCATCCCAGAGATGCTGAAAGTTTATCGCCGTATCTCGTCTGGGCGATCTGGATTATGTGGTTGCCGTTCCTTATCCAGCCAGGCGCCGCCATTGTGCAGATGCCGCCGTCGCTGCGTAAGACGGTCTCGCTGTGTGGCCTGACGCTCTTTCTTCTTGTGTACTTGTGGGTCACCTGGAAGGAGGCAGATAGGTTGACACGTACAGTGCCGGAAGGTACGACTTTGGAGGAGCGGTGGTGGTGGGCGTCAATAGGTATTCTGACTGGACTCAGTGTCGTGTTGCCCTTTGTGCAGGGTTCCTGGGGGCTGGGGGGCTTCATTTACACCAGTGCGAGCGTCGCCGGGCGGCTCACTCCCAAACGTGCGGTGGAAGTATTCGGCGGTCTAATGCTCCTCGTTCTGCTGGTAGGCTGGATCAGCGCGGTTCCGTGGGCGATGATAGCGTTGATACTTTTTCTCGTGCCAGCCGTTGGGGCTACCACCGCTAGTTTCAGCCATGCCATTAGGACGAATCAGGAATTGCGGCTTGCGCGTCGCGAAATTGCGCGGCTCGTCGTCTCTGAAGAGCGTCTGCGTTTTGCTCGCGATCTGCACGATCTGTTAGGGCACACACTCTCACTGATAAAATTGAAGAGTGAGCTGGCTGGGCGACTTATACCGGAAGATCCCAGCCTGGCGCAGCGGGAAGTTCGAGATATCGAAGCGGCAGCACGTACCGCCCTGCAGGAGGTACGTGAGGCGGTGGTTGGTTATCGGCAATCGACTACTCTGGCAAGCGAGTTTCAGCGTGCCAGTGGGCTCCTTTCATCCGCCTGTATTCAGTGCACCATATACAACGGTGCTGGAGTGTTACCAGCTCAGATTGAAGCACTCTTGACCTGGGTTGTGCGCGAAGGTGTCACCAATGTCATTCGTCACAGCCAGGCACAACGCTGTGTGATATCACTTACGAACCGTCTTGGCGAAATCTGCCTGACCATCACCGATGACGGCCAGGGTAGCGACCATTCGGCCAAGCAAATAGCCAGCTCTGCCGCGCAGCCCGGCAATGGGATACGCGGAATAACCGAGCGTGCAGCGTCTCTGAATGGCCGGTGCGAAGTCGGACCCTACGGAGAGAGTGGATTCCGGTTGGGTATTACCTTGCCCTACCCTTCGGCAAGTGAGCAAGGTGGGCAAAAAGCCAGAACATCGCTGGAAGCAGCCCGAGGAGAAGTCGTTCTATGATTAGGGTGCTGCTGGCCGAAGACCAGACTATGGTTCGCGAGGCGTTGGCCGCCTTGCTCAGTCGGGAGCAGGATATTAGCATTGTTGCCGAAGTTGCGCGTGGCGACGAGATTGTAACTACAGCGCTGCAGGTGAATCCGGATGTGGCACTCTTGGATATCGAAATGCCAGGCATTACCGGTATCGAGGCTGCCGCGGATTTGCATAGAAAGCTGCCTTCGTGCAAGCTGCTAATCCTCACGACATTTGGCCGGCCGGGCTACCTTCGTCGTGCGATGGAGAACGGTGTCGTGGGATTCCTGGTCAAGGATGCACCAGCAGCGCAGCTGGCAATGGCCATTCGGCGAGCGATGGCAGGTGAACGTGTGGTAGATCCGCTATTGGCAACTTCCGCTCTTAGCGAAGGAGACAACCCGCTCACCGAGCGTGAGCGTAGCGTGTTGCAGCTGGTTCACCAAGGGTCGAGTAACGCGCAGATTGCGGCCATGTTGACGTTGAGTGAAGGAACCGTCCGCAACTATCTATCAACCGCCGCACAAAAACTGAACGCCAGCACGCGGGTTGAGGCGGCTGTGCGTGCTCTGCAAAAGGGCTGGCTCTAGCGCTTTGATGGCGCGCCAGTCCGTGCTGCTCTTGCTTGGCTCGGCAAGACCAAGCGCGGCAGCACGATCGCCTCAGCCGACACCACGATCCGGCCAGTCAGCCGGAAACTGCCCAACCCCTTCTTCTTGGTCTTGAAGCGGGGGTAGCCCAGCTTGCCTTTCCACTTGCCCTGTTTCTTGAGCGCGCACCTGCGGAAGAAGTTTTTGAACGCGGCATCCAGGTTCCACAGGGCTTCCTGGGGGGCACACTTGGAGACCTGATACATCCAGGGCACAGCCGTCTTCTTGAGAGCGTTGAGCTCGCGGTGCAGCTCGATGGCGGTGGGGCTCCTCTTGCTCGCTTTATAGCGCTCCTGCTTGACCTGCAGTCCCCAGTTGTAGGCCCAGCGCGCGGCGCCGGCATGC
>JBKQTH010000358.1:0-3045 GCA_052143275.1 Ktedonobacterales bacterium
CGCGAGCGCGATGAGGCTGAAGCGAGGGCCATCGTGCGCCAAGCTGACGAGGAGCGCCATCGCGCGCAAGAGCAAGACCTTGATCGCGCAGTCGACGCCGCCCGTGCGGCTCTCAATGCGGAAGAGATGGCAGCGCGCCAGAGGACCGTGCGACACGGCCTCCAGCAGGAGCCCAGGTGGGGACGCATCGGTCGCGAGCAGCGCGAGCGCGAGGTCGAGGCTCACCTGCGCGCCGATCTGCGCCGCGAACTCGCTGCCGCCCAACGGCAGGTTGCCTCCCCATGAATTCGCCGCACACGGCATAAGCCTCTCCTACCTCGCAGCCCCCACCGCTTGGTGCCGGACCATCAGCCATGGTTTTTCCATCCTGGTACCAGGATGTCACTCGCATCCGCGCTCCGGGATCTTTCCGCCGTGCATAGATCCGCTGTACCTGGTGTTGTACACCCGGATTCTGGGCCTGTACACGATTTGCATCCTTATTGTCCAGAGCATTGAGAAAAACTCAGAGCGGGCGGGCGGCTTTCGTCACTATCCAGAGCCTCGCCCGCCCGGGCCGGCATTCCCTGTACTGTTCGGGTCAGCAGTGTGGACCACCCGTCGCGGAACCGGACTGGCGGTGACATTTTGCGCACCCGCACCGCATGCGCACCCGCACCGCATCCTGCTATACCATCGAACTACACGAACAAGAGTAGTGCGCTTCGAGAGTCGGCACGATGACGGCCCCCGCATCTCATTTATGCGTGCCCAGCAGCAAGGAGCAGGTCACAATAGGCTACACCCCTACGCGCGCGCGAGGGAAACACGAAAATCCTCATTCTGCGACCGCGCGGTAGTAGCGCACGCCCGGGTTGTAGCGCGGCGCGGGAAAGCCTATCCGCCAGAATGCGGTATGCGCCGCTCCTCGCGCGCCATCGGCCGCGGCGGGCCGAGCGTCGGGCGGTCGGTGCACTGCCGCGGGAACATCGCATCCCCCTGGCCCAATATGCCACCATGATCGATGCTCGGGAGTTCAAAACCCAGCGCCTGGTTTTGACTGTGCGGAATAAGCTGCCAGGATAGGAAATAGGGCGCACCACGTCCGTCGAGGTGAAGGCGGGCCAACGCGACTCCCGTGATCGGTCTCCTACATGCAACGGCCAGGCAAACCCGGTGCGCAGTATCCGACCGTGAGGTATCACTGGACCAAAGATGCCGTGATCGTCAACAACGCAGAGGAGGAAGCGGCGCTCGGCGGTGGCTGGGCCGACACGCCGGCCGCATTCGAGGCCTATGGAGGACCAAGGCCGGCGCGGACTGCTGGGCAAAACGCCATCCAATGGGTGGATGACTGGCCCCTGCCCGGCGTGACGTCGGACGACCGGCAGAGAATCAAGATCGAATTGCTGCGCGCCGATGCGGAGTTCTGGAGGTCGCCCGATACGCATCTTGCCCCCCTCATCACGATGCGCCGAGCATTTGACGGAATCGCCAGGGTGCTCTCGGTAGCCGGTGTTCTTACCGAGTCCCTCTTACGAAAATACCGCAGCTGGTGTGGGATTCGGCGATCGCCGCGGGTTGGTGGCGGAGTGCTTCCGCGACGCCCCAAAGGATCTTTCCTGAACGGGTGGGCCACTAGGCCTGGCGCGATGAGCGAATCGATTGGCAGCGACTATTTCACGATGAAACGGAGGTCTGGCGTGCGGTTGCCCGCGGTTTCCGCGGTCCAACACTAGCAGGCGCATGCCTCGCTCGAAAACGGCACAGGCCAAAATGGTTGGATGGCACAACTGAGGCCCTCCCCCTCGACAGGAAAGTGGAAGGAAAGTGGAATCTCACGCTTTGGCATTGGGTGAGTCGCCAGGGATTCGGTCCGCTTTGGTTCGCTTCCCCGCGCAGATAGTGATTTCGTTAGATTTTCGTTATTCTAAATGGTCATGGCGATGAAGCTCGACTCTGGGCTCTCGTCTCATGTACCCTGAAGGAAGCTGCCCCCAACAATGAACAATTGGCTTCATTCCGTACTCACGCGGGCAACTGCAGCCATCACTACTCGAGATCTGGTGGAGTTTGCGGCCGCGGCACTACTCACGGCTCTCGTATGTTTGCTCTTTCACCGTTATCCGGCGTTCTCAGCTAAGGCGGTACTACGTTTCCACGCTGCAGCCAGCCGCGTCAATCTTTGCGTACTCGCGGCCATGCTGCTGCCATTGGTTTTGAGACTGGTGTTACTGCCCTGGGTTCCACCGCCCGAACCACATGTCCACGATGAGTTCGCTCACCTGTTGGTTGCGGACACCCTAGCTGCCGGGCGCCTGGCCAATCCCCCACATGCTCTGTGGCGTCATTTGGAGACAATCTACGATCTGCAGCGGCCGACGTTTTCTTCCATTTATCCAATTGGCCAGGGAATCATTCTGGCAGTTGGGAAGGTCCTCATGGGTCACCCATGGGCTGGCGTCCTGCTGTCCGTTGGCCTGATGTCCGGAGCCATCACTTGGATGCTCTTCGGCTGCCTGCCACCCAACTGGGCCGCCGTGGGTGGATTGCTTACAGCCTTGGACTACGGCCTCGCCCCTCAATGGATAGACTCCTACTGGGGCGGGGCCTTTTGCGCGTTCGGAGGCGCACTCCTGTTCGGCGCTCTCTGCCGGCTCCGACGGTCACCTTCACGGTCTATGGCCATGATGGTAGGCTTAGGCTGGTCGATTGTGTGGCTCACCCGACCATTTGAATCGCTGCTGCTGCTGCTGATTTCCTGTGCGCTTATCGCAGCGTTCATCATCCGGGATCCCGAGCCATGGAGCAGATGGCTTGGACCGATTGTGCTAATCCTTTCAATCCAAATCTTCGCTGGCTGCATAACGGCTCTTCACAACCGTGCGGTTACAGGATCGTTCACAACTTTGCCTTACCAGCTTAGCCAGCACGCCTATGGAGTTCCTCAGAGCCTATTGTGGCAAAGAGCCATTGAGGAGCCACCTCTTCGGTTCGCTGAATTGAAAGAGATGTATTGGTGGCAAAGGAAAGTGAAGGACCGGGCGAACGAACGGCCACTTCGTC
>JBKQTH010000359.1:0-7703 GCA_052143275.1 Ktedonobacterales bacterium
AATCGCGGCAGCCAGTACAACCAGTACGCCCTGGTCGAGCATGCGGTCAGCTTAGGCTGGATTCCGCAGCGGGTGCATGTTATCGACGAGGACCTGGGCCACTCCAGTCTGGAGCCAGACCGGCACGGCTTTGCGGAGTTGGTCAGCGAGGTATCGTTGGGTCGGGTGGGCCTGGTCTTAGCCTATGAGGCGAGTCGACTGGCCCGCAGTAACGCCGACTGGTATCGGCTGCTGGACCTGGCGGCCCTGGTGGGCACCCTCATTGCCGATGCCGACGGCATCTACGATCCGCGCGACTACAATGACCGCCTCTTGCTGGGACTGCGCGGTATGCTGAGCGAGGCCGAGTTGCATCTGTTGAAGCTGCGCCTCAAAGAAGGGCGGCTGCGCCGGGTGGAACGAGGCGAATATCGCCACCATGTGCCGACCGGCCTGACCCGACTCCCCGATGGACGCGTGGTCAAAGATCCCAACCAGGCGGTGCAGCAGACCATTGCGGTGGTCTTTGAGCACTTCGCACTGCTAGGCTCGGTCCCCAAAGTCCTGCGGCGGCTGCGGGCGGAGGCGATCTTGCTCCCACGATTTCAAACCTCGGGATTTCATGCCGGACAGCTCCTGTGGAAACGGCCCAGTGAGTCGGCCATCTCCGAAATCCTCACCAATCCCGCCTATGCGGGGACCTTCGTGTATGGTCGACGCCCCCAGGTGCCAGGCAGCCACCGCCACCGGCGTCGACAGATGTCGGAGTGGCCAACCCTGCGTCTGGGGATGTATCCTGCCTATATCTCTTGGGACCAGTACCTGGCGAACCAGGACCGTTTGCAGCAGAACTATTTCCGGTATCTCCAGCATAGGAGAGGGGCCGTGCGCGAAGGGAACGCGTTGCTCGCCGGTCTGGTGGTCTGTGGACGCTGCGGCCGGCACATGCGGGTAGCCTATAAAGCCACTCCCCGCTACTTCTGTGAGGCCATGGCTCGTTCCTATGCCGCCCCGACCTGTCAAAACCTGGGCGCGACCGAGATTGAGAGGGTCGTGGTCGCCGCGTTCTTCGAAGCGATTCAACCCGCTGAGCTGGATCTGCTGGAGGAGGTCCTCGGGAGTCAGCAGGCCGACCACGACCGCCTGGCCCGGCAGTACGCCGACCAGGTCCAACGGGCGACCTATGAGGCTGGACTGGCGCAAAAACAGTATAATGCTGTCGACCCCGAGAACCGGTTAGTCGCCGCCGAATTGGAGCGGCGCTGGGAGCAGGCACTGCGGACCCTGGCTCAGGTCCAGGAGCAGGCCGAGCGCTTTGCTCAGCAACCTCAAGAACCCCCACTGGACCCGACGCTGCGCACCCAGTTGGCCGACCTGAGCATGCGTCTGCCCGAGCTGTGGGACAGCGGTCGGCTGCGGGTCAGCCACAAGAAGGAGTTGTTGCGCAGCCTCATCCGTCAGGTGATCCTGAATCGAGTCCAGCCCGATACCGTTGAGGTCCGCATCATCTGGCTCAGTGGAGCCGTCTCCACGCTCGAGGTCCATCCTTTCATCCACCGCAGCAGTGACGTCGAGGGTTACGCGCAGCTGGTCGAGCGCGTTCTGGACCTGAGCACCCAAGGCTATACCGATGCACAGATTGCTCGCCAGCTGAGCAGCGAGGGGTTCCGCTCGGCTCGCCGTCGAGATATTTCCTCGGCCGTCGTCGTGGCGCTGCGCGCGCGAGCGGGAGAAACGTCGATTCTGCAGCGGTTGCGCAACGAGGAGCAGATCGATGGCTTCTGGACGGTGCATGGGCTGGCTCTCGAACTGGGTGTGGATCGCGATTGGGTCTATAACCGGATCACCAGTGGAACGATCCCGGCGGCTCACTACCGCCAGTCTCGGTACTACATTATTGAAGATAGTCCGCCCTTGCTGGCCAGGCTCCGGGCGCTGGTCTCAGCACAACATCCTTCGTAGGAGGGCATTCCCATGGCTGCGTCAAGACTCGCCTGGCACTGGCTGCGGCTACCGAGTTTGCGAGCGCCTTCTCGGATGGCGCTGTGCTGGTGGATCTCGCTCTCGTGCGCGATCCGGCGTTGGTGCTGCAAACCCTGTCGCAGACGCTCGGCGTCTCGCCTGTGGGCGATATGCCGCTGCTGGAGCGGCTGCGGGTATTCCTCGAAGACCGCACGATACTGCTTCTGATCGACAATTTCGAGCAGGTGCTGCCCGCTGCCAGTCAGCTCGTCGACCTCCTGGCGGTGTGTCCAGGAGTCCGCCTGCTCGTCACCAGTCGCATCCCGCTGCAGCTGCGCTGGGAGCACATCCTGCGCATCAAGCCGCTGCCCGTCCCTGATCTCACGGATCTCACGCCGCCGCTTCCGCTCGACGAGCTGGGACAGGTTCCAGCAGTCCGCCTTTTCGTCGAGCGGGCGCGCGCACGGCAGGCCGACTTCGCGCTCACGGAGGCGCAGGCGCGGCTGGTGGCCGAATTGGTCGTCAGCCTGGATGGGCTGCCTCTCGCGCTCGAGCTGGCCGCGGCGCGCCTGGATGCGCTCTCGTTGCCGCTGCTCGTGCGGCTGCTGGGCGACCACCTCCAGATGCTGGAATGGGAGGCGCGGGATCTGCCCGAGCGGCAGCGCAGCCTCGAGGCCGCCATCAACTGGAGCTACGAGTTGCTGGACACTGGAGAGCAGCGGCTCTTTCGCCACCTGGGGGTTTTCGTCGGCCAGGTCACACCCACCGCGTTGGCCGCTGTGCTCGGTGCGCCGACGACTCCTGAGATGGTGCTGGGGGGGCTCGTCTCGCTGGCGGAGAAGAGCCTCATCGTGCGAGGGCAGTCGGAGGATGATGGGGAAGAGGAGGACGAGCGAGGATTGCCCGCCTTCCGGGTGCTCGAGACCCTACGAGAGTATGCCCGCGAACGGCTCGAGCGCGCGGGGGAGCTCGAAGCAGCCTGCAGGGCGCATGCCCACTACTTCCTGGAGTTGGCGGAGCGGGCCGACCCGCTGCTGCGCGGGCGCGAGCAGCGAGCCTGGTTTATGCGGTTGGAGCGCAAGCGCTCCAACCTGCGGGCAGCGCTTCGCTGGCTGCTCGATCAAGATGAGCCGGACGAGCGGGAAGCGGGGCTCCGTCTCGCATTGGCGCTGGGCTATTTCTGGCGTTTTCGCGGCTACCACGGGGAAGGGGCGAACTGGCTGGAAAGGGCGCTGGTCCGCGCGCCGCATGTGGAAGAGGCGAATCCCGCTGTGCGCACGCGGGCGCGAGTGGAGGCGGGCGCACTCCTCGTCTTCCACGGTGATGCTCACCATGCGCGGGCGGTGTTGGAGGAAGCGTTAGCCCTCGCCCGGCAGCAACAGGATGCCACCGCCATCACGCAAGCCCTCATCTTCCTGGGGACCTGCGCGCTCTATGTCGGCGAGGCAGCGCAGGCTGTCCCACTGCTGGAGGAAGCGCTGCGCCGGGCGCTATCGTTGGGAGACCCCCCGCTCATCGGCAACGCGCAGTATTTTCTGGGTGCGACTGCTCAGGCCCAAGGTAACACCCGCGAGGCGATCAAGCGCTACTCGGAGGCGCTGGAGATTGCCGAGACCGCAGGCGATATGCGTGGCGCAGCGACACTCCATGTCGCCCTTGCGGCGCTTCTGGGCCAGCGGGGTGATCTGGAGGACCTACCTGCTGTGGTGGCGCATGTTCGTGAGGGGCTCGCTGCCAGCGTGACACTGCAAGATCGTTGGCTCCTCAGCTTGGCTGCGCGGGCAGCGCTATCTATAGTGGGCGAGCATGTGGATCCAGCCGAGCACGCACGACTGCAGGGAGCGGTTGATACGCAGCGGCAGGCCACGGGTGCGGGGATGGGTGCTTGGGAGCATGCTAAGAAGGATCATGGCACGCCAGGACATCCCGGCCAGTCGGATCCCCCGGCGCAGGCGGCGGCGTATCGTGAGGGGCGCTCCCTCTCTATGGGCGAGGTGGCTGATTTCGCGCTGCGCCTGGTTGAGCGGGTTGCCCAGATCCAAGCGTCGGATACCGCTGCGTCTCCTGGGGAAACCGCTCGTCCATCGACCGACCACGGCGCACACCGCGAGAATACTTTGACTGAGCGGGAGCAGGAGGTGCTGCGGCTGGTGGCCCAAGGCTTAGGCAACAAAGCAATCGCCCACCAGCTCATTATCTCGCCCAGCACCGTCAATTACCATCTCATCCAGATCTTCAACAAGCTGGCGGTCGGAACCCGAGCCCAGGCGGTCGCGGTCGCCGCGCAGCACGGGCTGATATAGGTCGTACCTCGCACCCCGAGCCGCCGATCGTGAGCTACATGCTCGGTGCGCGTGGCGTAACAGATAGGTAGACCCTACCCGTACCCTAGCCAGCTCCGACGTGCTCTCGATGACCGATCCCTCCCTGTGGTGTCCCCTCGCCGACCGGCGTTTCCCGTTGCGGCATGGGCTCCCCTCCGCTCTCGACGCCCTATGCATGTGATCAGGACCCTGAAGCGGCACGAGTCCGGCCGAAGACTGAGCAACTATGCGGGGGCAAGCCGGTAGGGAGTGGCTATGCTGAGGACGTGGAGCGCAGCCGAGCGCTTCGCGAGAGGTGCCAGCACAAGGACCGGCGACCTGCGAGCACAGCGTCCGCCGGTGAGCATCGAGGGAGCGATCTCCCTCGATCGTGCTGAGCTCTCACCTCACCACACCTTAAGAGGAGAAAGGACACAAAGATGAGCGACGCCACCGCACAGCAGTCCAGCCAAGCGCACACCATCGTCGAGAACATCGACCAGTACCTCTTCGACGGGATGCCCGTCCACGACGCGAATGGCGAGCGGATCGGTACTGTGAAGATGTACAGCGTGGTCGCCGGCTATCTGATGGTGGGCACGGGCCCGCTGGGCAAGACGAACCTGTACATCCCCTTCCGGCTCATTCGCACCATCGACCCGCGCGAGCTCTACCTGAACGCCTCCAGGGGCACCCTTGAGGCCCAGTACACGCAGCCACCCGAGATTACCACCGTCAGCGAGATGCGGCTGGCATATGGCCCGCACGGTGCCATGACGCCGCAGACGGTACAGGTGCAGACGGTACAGAGCGGCTACGACGGCAAACAGATGACCGTGTCCTCGATCGACGTGGGGACCATCGCCCAGCAGCTTGTGATCGGTATGGCCGTCTATGACGGTGCTGGAGCCCGGCTCGGCGAGATCACGCAGTATGACCTGCCACGCGGTCTTCTCGTCGTCGAGAGCGGCATTTTCAAGCCTCGCGTCCTGTTCGTGCCCTTCAGCGCGATCCAGAGCGCTGACCGCGACACGCTCACGGTGTACTTGAGGTTGCCGAAGGACGTCATCGTCAAGGAGCACGCGATGCTCCCAGCTGGGGACTAGATCGAAGAGGAGCGGTCGAGTGCTGAGCCACATCTAACCAGCACCGCAGCCTCGCATCGATGCTCGACGCTGCGGTGGACGTCCACCGTGTGGACTCGGTCGGACGAAGACAGCCGCAGGAATACAGAGGAGAACAACAAGGGCCCGAGGACCCGCTGATCGCTCGCGCACAACGTGAGCACGTGCAACGGTACACAGACAAGAAAGTACAAGAAAGTAAGGGTAAGGGTATGAACTCGAAAATCGTGTCATCCATCGGGTGGTCGCTGGCCATCCGGGGCGTTCTCGCCATCATCTTTGGCGTGGTGGCGTTCTTCTATACCGGCCAGGCCATAGTGGCGCTGATCCTCGTCTTCGGCGTCTTCGCGCTGCTCTCTGGACTCGCGACACTGATCGCTGCAGTTCGGGCAGGCGAGAACCATAAGCGCTGGGGTTGGCTCGCGCTCAGCGGTGTGATCGGCATTGCGACTGGCCTGGTGTGCTTCGTGTATCCCGGCCTGACCGCGTTGGCGTTTGTCTACATCATCGCGGCCTGGGCCATCCTGAGTGGATCGGCGGAGATCATCTATGCGCTGGCGCTGCCGAGGACGCTGGAGCATCCCTGGCTTGCAGCGCTTTCTAGCGCGCTCTCTGTGCTGTTCGGCATCGTGCTCACCGTCTGGCCGGTGTCAGGAGCCATCGCACTGACCTGGGTGATCGCCATCTACGCTATCGCCTCCGGTGCGACCATGATCTACCACACCTTCCTGCTCCGAAAAGCTCGTTCGGCGGTGCGAACGCTTGCCAACCTCGATAATCGGCTCGCAGCCGACCGCCGCTAACAACGCACAATCGGGTCGACATGGCATGAGCGTCGAAACGTCCTGCTCCGCCTGGGCCTCTCACCAGGCCAGCGTCACGGACGAGGCGATATCGAAATCAGCTCGTGCCGTGTCGACTGCCAACATGTATGTCGTGTTTCGGTTGGGGGAAGGCACATGGTACTGGTGCTCATCAGTACTTTGTTGAAGTATATGATTGGAGTTGACCTAGTTTACCGGGGTCACTCCAGGCCCTTTCTCCACATAGTGCATACGCAGGCCATCGATCGTCGTGTAGTGTGGCGCGAAAGAGTAGCCCGGCAGATGCGCGAAGCGAGTGTCCGGAGTGCGTACATAGCAGAGGCCCGTCTCGGTCCTGTGGACGGGCACGTTGTCATCAGGGGGGACACAATCCGGCCAATGCGGTGCATCCTGCAGGCGCCAATTTGGATCCCCGGCGGAAGCAGTCAGACCTGACACGTCGTAGGGTGAAGTCAGGTCCAGCAGCGGCATCGTTACAGGTTGTGTCCCTCTCTGATGATAGTGTAACGCCATTGCTACACACGGCCTGAACTGTACCAGCATCGTGTTTCTGCCGAGTCGTGTAGTCTTACAGGCCTGTAGCAGTGCCTGCACACTGTACGCTTGCCATGTGCGTGGCACTATGAGGACACCGTCAGGGCGCGAACCGGCATGTGGAGAGCCGCAGCCGGCCTCACCTCATGTACGCAGGCATGCCAGGAGACTGCATCGAGGGAGTGTCACCCCATCACATGATGGTCACAATTTTGTCCCCTGGCTGATTGGTCCGACTAGCCCTCTTGGTGCGGCTCTGGGGTGCCTGCGCTCCTGCGGCTGTACTGCCTGAAAACTGCCCTATACCACCTCAATTGTTCGCCTACGGGAGTCTGGTCATCCCGGACCGGTGGTCTACAAGTTGCAGCACTAAGGTCTTCGGTGCAAAAAGAGTTCTGCACCAGGTTGTCGGTTGTTCTAGTCACAGATGACTAGGAGGTTTGCTTTGTCAACACCGTGGGGGACTTCCCCGTATGCTACGCCAACGCCCGTCATTGACGGAGTCATGCAGACTCCGGCTCCGGCCCCGACCCCGGTTCCTATCCCTGGGTTGATTCCGCTGAATTTCCAGCAGTTTATGGCCCCACAAGCCCCGGTACCTTACCTGGGCGTGCCGCCGCTGGGCTTCGGTCCAGCTCCAGCACCTTACCCGGGCGTACCAGCGCTGGGCCTCTCGCCGCTAGGCATCCATCCAGCCGTAGGGCTGGGTTATCCGCCCGCTCCAGCACCCTACCTGGGAGTGCCACCAATGGGCTTCCCGCAGGCTCCAGCACCCTACCTGGGAGTGCCGCCGGCTCCAGCACCCTACTTGGGATTCCCGCAGGCTCCAGCACCCTACCTGGGCGTGCCACCGCTGGGCTTAGACATGCAGACGACTCCCTGGCCTATTGCCGGGATCGGACATCATGCCATCTCCCCAGTCACCGTCATGCTGCTTCAGCAGCTGGGGCTCCGGGAAGCGGTGTCTCGGATCGGCG
>JBKQTH010000360.1:0-5986 GCA_052143275.1 Ktedonobacterales bacterium
CAGTGACCCGGTGATGGTGACCGCCTCGGCGGCGGGGACCAGCTGCCGGCCCTTCAGCCCGGCGTCGATCAGGTCGATGACGTGGCCGGGCAGCGCGGACAGGTTGGCCACGGTCTCGTTCTTGACCGTGCCGCCGTCGCGGTAGGTGCGGCGCAGGTAGGCCGAGGAGTAGTCCTTGCGGCGGCCCTGCTTGTCCACGTACCCGGTCTTGCTGACTCTGACTACGTGAACTTTCCCGGTATTCCGCGTCATAGCCCAGATCATAACGGTTTACATGACGGATCCGTACGGCGACATGCCGAACTTTCTGACTACACTTCGTGGCCGGATCTCACCGAAACGGCAGTTCAGGAGGCAATACTTACAGAGAGCTACGGCAACTTCGGCTTAAATGACGCATCATCAAGTCGGCCAGACTGCGGTGGATCGTTCGTTTTTCAGAGAACACAGCAACCACGCCCTGAGCAGGCACGACGCCGCGCGGTGGGCCAACCTGGACACGTATCGGGCGTGATCAAGCACTCGGAGCCAATCTGACGGCCCGTCGCCGCCCCCGTCATCATCTGTTGCGCCAACGCCCGGAAAGCGCCCCTCGGGGTGGCTGGCAGCACGGGCCCATTTAACGCGGTACCCAAGATCGTGGCACATCTTGGCGACAGCAGCTCACGTGCGTTGCCAGTGATCGCCGCGCTAAGTTACGTAGGCCGTTAGGCCCCCCGGAAGACGCCGGAGGTCCCTGGTACTTCCTCCGCGCGGTTGTTGTCGTCGTATTAAGCCGTGATGCGGATGGTCGTTATGAAGGGAATGCCCGGCCCGGTCGGATGGGATGGCGCTCGCAGGGGCGATAGGCGCTGAGGCTCGATTAGGTCACGTCAGGGCTTGCGCGACGGGAAGGGGCGAACTAGATGCAACACGAGGCCAGAGGCGGGATCCTGGCTAAGCACAAGGCAGAGTGGTTTCGCCGAGGTCGCGGGCGATCGCCGCGCCAAGTCTCACCAGGAGGGGACAATGATGCGAGTGCTGGTCGTTCTCGCTAACCCCCGTGGAACCGATTCACTGCGGTTGATGACAGAGGAGCGGACGATTCGTGAATGCTTCGCGCTGTCCCGTGAGCAGGACAAGTTGCTCGCGCGCGTGCTCCCAGCTTCCACGATCCACGATGTGCGGCGCGCATTGCTCCGGGATCCGTATCAGGTTATTCACTTCTCGGGCCACGGCACAGGCCGTGGCCTGGCGTTGGAGGATGAGCGGGGACAGGCCCAGACCGTCCCGTACAGGGCGCTGGCTGGACTGCTCGATGCTCACAGCCCGCCACTGGAATGCGCTGTACTGAACGCCTGCTATACGTCTGGGTTCGGTGCCGAGGTTTCGTTCGCGATCCCCTACGTCATCGGCATGGGAACCGCCATCTCGGATCCCGCGGCCACGGAGTTTGCTCGCGGGTTTTACGACGCCGTCGCCGCCGGAAGGGATTACGAGTTCGCATTTGCCGAGGGGAAACGCGCCATCGGCCTCGCAGACATTCCCGAGGCGTCAGTCCCGATGCTTTGGCGGTCACCGACGCTTTACCTGCAGCAGCTGTTTCGGCAGGCAATGCCCGATTCGGTTGACACTGGGGTCTCTCGGCTTCCGCGTTGGCTGAAGGGGGATCTACTGGAGGTGCTGCGGCGCGCCGTCGAATTGGCGGCGGCAAGCCCTGCAGGCCGGCTCACCATGCGCCATGTTTTGGTGGCCCTCCTCCAGCTGGAAGGGGGTGTGTGCGCGTACGCGATCCGGACATTGGGCGGCGATCCGGCGAGAATCATCACGGGATCCCGGGAGAATCTGGAAACCGCTCTTGTTCCCTGTCCGAGAGTCGAACCGACCGAGTCCGTCTGGGACGTCCTGGTGGAACTTGGAAGGATCGGGCAGGATATCGAACAAAAGCCTGACGACGGCTGGATCTTGCTGGCGGCGCTGGGCCAGGACCCGGCCTCTGTGACCATCGTGGAGCTGTTGGAGGACCTGGAGTGCGACGAAGGCGATCTCAAGTCGGCGCTTCTTGCCGCTCGAGCGCATCGTGATCGAACGCCGCCCCGGAAACGGGGGGATGGATGAGCGGCGCCAGAACGCCACCCAGGAAGCCCGCAGCCAACGGCGAGCATCCAAAGTTCTGGCGCTGGAAGGCCGGAGAGCTAATCGACAACCGCTGGTACGTGCATCGCGCGCTTCCTCCGAGCCGCATGAGCACGGTCTACTTCTGCCTTGACACCCAGACCAGGCGCCCGATGGTGGTCAAGACACTCCATCCAGAGCTTCTACGCGATACCGCCGCTGCGGAGCGCTTCGTCGAGGAGTGCAAGCTGTGGATCCGGCTCGGCGAGCACCCCAACATCGTCCGCGCGTTCTTTGTTGAGCGGCTCTACGATCATCCCTTCGTCTTCGTGGAGTGGGTCTATGGTAAGAGCCTTTATGACGCCGCGCTCGACTCGTGGATCGGAACGCCTGCTCTGACAGTCGACCGGGCGGTCGACGTCACCCGGCAGATCTGCGACGCGATGCTTCACGCAGCCAGGGTGCTGGGAGAAAATGATCAGCCGCTGATCCATCGGGACATCAAGCCGTCGAATGTCCTGGTCACCAGCGAGTGGCGCGCTAAGCTGACCGACTTCGGCATCGCGAAAGCCCGTCTGGTGTCCTGGTCGAAGCGGGAGGCGCCCGGGGCACGGGGGGGCCAGAGCGTATTCCTGGGAACCCCTGCGTATATGTCACCGGAGGCGTTCACGCAGCCGCAGAGCATCGACGTTCGCAGCGACGTCTACTCGCTTGGCTGCACCATCTTTGAGATGGTGGTTGGTCGGCCCGCGTTCGAGGGCAATACGTGGGAGGCATTGGAGGAAGCCCACTTGCATCGTCCCGCGCCGCGTCTTCGGGGCTATCGCCGCGACGCGTCCGCTCACCTGGACGAGCTGGTCGCCTCCTGCCTGGCCAAAGAACCCTCAGCCCGACCGCAAGGCTTCGCCGAGGTGAGGGCTGCGTTGCTAGAATAGCAGGCACGCACGGTAGCGGGATCCGACCAGGCGGACCATGCCTTTCGCCGCGGGCCCGTCAGCAGCAGACAGGGCAACGGCGTTGCCTTAAGCGCCCACGCAAGCCCCATTATGTGACGTACGTCACTGGGGCGATCGTATTGCGCCTGGTTGCCGCTTTATCGAACATTGTCGATGTCTCAAAAGCAAGGCCATTGAGCAGACAGCGGGAGGTCTGGCGGGGGGACCTTTGCCTCTATTGCACCTAGCCAGATGGGCACACCCTGTCGGCATCGGTGCAGGGAGGTGCGCTGTGGTTACAATGCGCTCTGGGAGTCCTAATGAGTTGATCGACAAGGGAATCTCGCTCGACTCGCTCGGTAAGCCAAGCGAAGCTCTGGCGTGTTACGAGCAGGCGGAATGGTTGGCGGGGCCAGTCCAGGGGGTGCTGGGAACGCACTTCAAGATGGTGCTTGTCCAGAACCGTGCGGTCGCCTATGAACACCTGAAGGAGTTCGAGAAGTCCATCGTTCTGTGGGACCAGTCGATCGGGCTGGCCCAGCAGCTGCCCGCATACGACCGGGAGATCGGCGGCGGCCCGCATCTGGTGGCAGAGCATCTCGCGGGAAAGGCATTGACCCTCACAGAGATGGGCAAATACGACAAGGCTGCACGGGCTTGCCAAAAGGCACTCCAACTTGAGCCCTCGAACGCGAGGGCCATTGCCACGGCAGGCTTGGTGGCACTGCGGCAAGGCGACTGTGAACAGGCCGTGCGGTGGTGCACTAAGGCCCTGGAGATCGACCCCAACGACGCGCATACGCTGGCGAACTTGGGAGCCGCCCTGGGTGACCTGAACCGTGTCGAAGAGGCACACGCGGCGCTCCGCAGGGCGCTCGCTATCGCACCGGCGCTTCCGTCGGCGCTGTACGTCATGGGGACGCTGCTCGCCGAGACGGGCTCATCGGAGAGGGCCATCCCATACCTGGAGGGCGCGGTCGCTCGAGACCCGAGTAGCAACGGATGGAACAATCTCGGTATGGCCTACATGCAGTCCGGGCGACCTGGTGCCCGGAAGTGCTTCAAGCGTGCAGTGCAGGCCGACCAGCGAAACGAAGTGGCGTTTAAAAACCTGGTTTGCGTGATCCGGGAGGAGGAGAAGTGTACTGATGTAGAGGCCGTGGCTCTGGCCTCCGTCTCGGCGGGCTTCTATGGGTCTCTACTCGAGCAGGCCCACGACTTTTATCAACTAGGACACTTCTCTGAAGCGCTCGTCCTTTTCGAACGCGTGCTCAGAGATGACCCCGGCAACGCGTACGCAGAACAGGGCAGGAGCCTATGCCTTAGCCAAATCGGCCGCAACCGTCCATCCTCTGCGACTCGGATTAAAAGACTGTTCGGGAGATTATGCGATGCAAGACGTGAATGAATGGCGGCGCAAAATGGCGTTGCGTCTACATTTTAGGCAGCAACAGGAGCCCGTGGATTTCCCAGGGTTTGTGGAGGAACTGCTACAGGGTAAGGTATCCGAGGTTGTGATCCCGGATGGCTGGGAAGAGCACATGAACGGCCTGATCCGGGCCGCACGGCGGGCAGGAGAGCGGCAGCGCGAAAGCGAGCTAAGAGCTCTCCGCGCGCTGTTCGAGTTTATTGCACATATCGCCAGTAAGCAGCCACCTGAGCTATTTGAGGGAATCAGGGAGATATTGGCCCAGTGCGAGTGGAGCAGGCCGGCTCCTATCAGATCGTTTATCCTGGGCAGCCTGGGAATCGCGGTTAAATCGCGGGGCATGGAGAATGAAGCGAAGATTCTGACGCAGAAGGCTATCGAGGCGGCAAGGGCGGCGGCACTTCGCTCTGCGGAGCTTCAATGGGCTGCGAACCTGGCAGTATTTGAGACGAGCGGTCAGCCGCGCGACACAGCGCGTGAACTCCGCCGACTCCTGGCGGAAGCTCGTCGAACCGGAGATGAGCGTCTGGTCGGCATGATGCTGAACAACTTGGCCGTCATCCATGCCCAGTTCTTGTCAGATGTCGGTGAGGCGATCCGCTATCAGCAAGAGGCCTTGTCGATCGCGTCACGGATCGGGGATCGGCGTACCGAGATATCTCGCAGCTACTACCTGGCACAGATACAGGAGCAGGCTGGTATGGTCGAACCCGCACTCCGAAGCTATGATCATGGTCTCGCCCTCGAATTCAAGGAGGCCGGTCTTTCAAGTATCGGCATGCAGATGGTCCTTCGTGTCGCCAAGCTCGTCACGGAGCAATACCAAGACCTGACGCGCGCAACGCTTGCAACTCATGTGAAGGTCCACCAGGAAGGCCTCAACAAAAAGGACATTCAAGCCATGCTCGAACAGGCTAGATCGGGCCCGATAACAGCAGGCTGGGATCCAGAAAACGATAGAACTGTGTCTGTTACACCTGACCCCGCCTTTGCCAGTCAGCTTGCCAGCCGGAAGGAATGGGGCGCCTTGGCCGTGTATGCATACCATTGGATCGACATGGACTCCTCCGGGGCCTTGGGGAAGTCCATGTCGATCCAAGCCGGTTACCACTGGCTGGCTGTGGCCTTGCGAAGCCTTGGGTGGCCCGGCGCCGCCGATGCGGCGCTATCAGTGAGCCTTTTGAAGTCGTAGAGAAGGTTGTCACAGACAAAGAGTGTTATGCAAAACTCCCAGTCCTCAAGCTTCTGACCTGGGAGGATGCGTGCGAGAAGCGGGGTTTCGCATAAGCCTCAAAATTTGAACAATTCACGAGCAGGCGGACAATCTAACTCGCCCTGAACAGGCATCACACAGCGCAACACGCGGATCTGGGCGCCTATTGGGCATGATCAAGCGGTCAACTGAGGATTCCGATCGAATCCGATCACCTGTTCCGATCGAATCCGATCGCTGATTCCGGGGTTTCCGATCACCTGGCGGGGGTCGGCGTGTCGTAGCGCGGCGGGCGCTGGGGGCGCTGGAACGCTG
>JBKQTH010000361.1:0-18713 GCA_052143275.1 Ktedonobacterales bacterium
CACATCGGCATCTACCCGTATAGCGGAGAAGTGGTCGAGACGCTCCGAGACCAACTACAGGCGTTCGGTCTGTCCAAAGGGGCGATCCGGGTTCCTCTCGATGAGCCCATCCCAGAAAGCGCCTTGAGACAGGTCATCGACTGCCGCCTGGAGCAAATCAGGGCAACGGTGAAGGGGGATTGATCGGGCGTGTCCTCAGGCCAGGACTGCGGGTGCTGCGGATCGTCGGGCGCCTCCAGTGGGCGGTGGATCAGCAGCGCCTGCTCAAAGCCCGCAGCGCTGGGCGCAGCGAGGGGCACCAGCGCCCACCGAGAGACGGCACCAGTCCGGGGGATCCAGCGCGTATTGGGCGATCTCGACGGGCAAGACGTGCATGGTCATGTCGCCGTAGGTCAGGTCGACCCCGTCGTTGGCGGCGATGGCTAAGACGTAGGGCTGGTGCTGCTCCTCCAGCCAGGCGCAGAACGTGGGGCTGCCGCCGTAGACCGTGTCCCCCGTCACCCACGCCGGCAGCAACCCCGTCGACCGCAGGCGTACCAGCATCCGCCGAGACAGCTCCGATTTGGTCGCGAACTCCACATCTTCGGGCACACCCCCTTCGGCACGTCGGGCGCGATCGGTAGCCCACTCTTCCGACAGGTAGAGCTCGCGGTCGGCCAGCGCCCGTCTGCGCGGCTCGGCCCGCTCGAAGTGGGGCCCCATGCGGGCATGCAGGGCCTCCAATTCGTGCGCGCACTCTTCAATCTCGGGTATGCTGGGTTGATAAATCGTCGTGGATAGCATGAAGACGCTTCCCCTGTCACATCGGCTGGATTTGCCTCGTCACTTCAATGACGGAACGCAACGAAAGAATGTGACCGATGGACGAAGTTGAGTCTCGCTCCTCACGCCAATGCGAGAAGAAAATGAGGGAAGAGAACTGATGAACAAAGACGAATGGCTGGCGGAACAATTCGAGGCCAACCGAAGCCACCTGCAAGCGGTGGCCTACCGAATGCTCGGCTCGCTGAGCGAGGCAGACGACGCCGTACAGGAGTCGTGGCTTCACCTCAGCCGCTCCGATACGAGCGGCATTGAAAACCTGGGAGGATGGCTGACCACGGTGGTCGCGCGAATTTGCCTCGACATGCTGCGTTCGCGGAACTCACGGCGCGAGGAATCGCTGGAGGCGGCTGTGTCCGAGTCCATCGAGAGCCGCGAGGAGGGGATCGACCCAGAGCAGGAAGTGCTGCTGGCCGACTCGGTCGGGCTTGCGCTGCTGGTCGTTCTCGACACCCTACCTCCCGCCGAGCGGCTCGCCTTCGTGCTGCACGACATCTTCGCGGTGCCTTTCGATGAGATTGCGCCTATCGTGGAGCGTTCGGAGACGGCAGCAAGACAGCTCGCAAGTCGCGCACGCCGCCGGGTGCGAGGACAGAGAGCGGCAGCGGACCTTGACGCCGATCTCACCCGCCAGCGAGCAGTGGTTGATGCCTTCCTGGCCGCCTCGCGCACCGGAAACTTTGAGGCGCTGCTCACGGTGCTCGATCCAGAGGTAGTGCTCCGCGCAGACGACGCGGGCGTGGCTGTGGGCGCGTGGAGCGGGGTCCGTGGCGCGCAGGACGTGGCCAAGCGGTTCGCGGGTGTTCGGGGCGCACGCCTGGCACTCATGAGCGGCGCCGTGGGAGCTGTGTGGGCTCCAGGCGGACAGCCGCGCGTCGCTTTCGTGTTCACGATCACAGACGGGAAGATCGTGGCAATCGACTTTATCGCCGACCCTGCACGCCTGCGCCAGCTCGATCCAGTGATCCTCGACGACTGACGAACCGCCGCCCGTCTTTCGCGCGTGCCTGTGTTTTGCCGTTTTGTGCCAGCAGTTTTGCCGCCTCTGTTTATTTCTTAGAGACCAAGCTCACGGCAACATGCATGAAAGGTAGCTCTGGCTGCGGGAATCCACGAACTGTGCATGTCCTTTGTCTGGTATCTGTACTGCTCATTTCGTTGGGCTATCACGGCACATTCGTGAGGAAAGCCACAAGAGAGTGCGTGGTGGGATATTCTCAGGCGGCGAGCGAGTTGCCTCATACCAATCAGCCTCTGCCGCTTATCAATGACAGCTTGTATAGGACTCGTGTACCGGCTTACGTACTTGACAAGTCTCCCAGAATACGATATATCGTATATGTAACCGATATATTGCGATGTATCGGATTAGTGCATGAGGAGAAACGCGATGTTTAATCAATTTGAACCTTGGTGGAACCCGACCTTTGCCGGTGGACCAGAATTTGCCGAGGGGCAAGGCCAGCCGCCAAATGGTGGCTGGGGTGGCCCACGTGACGGTTGGGGTGGACCACCTTCCTGGGCGGGCGGTTTTGCCATGCGCCGCGGCTTTTTTGGCCCGGGCGGTGGCTTTGGTCCCGGTGGACCTGGAGGTCCCCGAGGTCAGCGCATGTTTGGTCGTGGCGATGTCAAATATGTCTTGCTCGAATTGCTGCAAGAGCGCCCTAAGCACGGCTACGAGATGATCAAAGAACTGGAGACCCAGGCTGGCGGATTTTATACGCCCAGCGCGGGCACGATTTATCCAACGCTGCAACTTCTGGAAGATCGCGGCTGGGTTACCAGCCAGACGGTTGAAGGCAAGAAAGTCTTTACCCTGACCGATGCTGGCCGTGCGGCTCTCGCCGAGCACAAACAACAACAGCGGCACCAAAACGCTGATAATCCCTTTGGCGGCTGGGGACGAGGTGGCCCAGCATCACGACATCACCGCGGCCCTGGCCCTTTCGGCATCGAGATGTCGCCGGAGCTTGACGCGTTGCGCCAGCATGGCACGCAGGTCGCCCGCCTATCCCTGGCAGCGGTTATGGCCACAAACGGCGATCCGGAGCGGCTGGCTCAGTTGGGCGACATCCTAGCGCACACACAAGGTGAGCTTGAGGCGTTCCTGAAACAGAGCCGGGAACAGCCAAGAGAGCCAGCGCCGGCCCAATCCGCCGAATCGACGCCGGCCAGCAACGATGATCCCAATATCCTCTAAATGCCTGGCGTGTAGCGTGTTTCTGGCTACCAGGAGGTAGAGACAGGCATGGCGCAGGTTGGCAAGCATGGCCAGACGGCCGCCCAGTTTAACTGACGAGAGCCCTATCTGCGCGAGCCGGCAGGCGTCAAGGCAGCAAGACGGCGTGGGTTCGTCCTATCGCCATTGCCGAGCACGGCGCGCAGATTACTCCTGACCGTCACACAGTGCAATTGTCCGGATAGTTCCGGCAATGGGCAACAACGTGCATGGACGTGTCGAGGTTGACAAGCACCGTGCCGGCTCAATATAATTAATTTGCCAAATAATTTTGACACTAAATCATTGTGGCTTTGGGCCAGAATCGAGAGTGATACAGTGGATCAGCCAATGGTGCTTACTGATCATAAGCTGTTTCGAGCCCTATCACAATTCAAGCGGTTGGGATGGCATCAACATTCGATTGCTGGGTGCACGCCAAGCGAGATCAGGGTGCTCATCTGCGTGAAGCGGGGTGAAGGTGCTTCCCTGCCCCAGATGACGGTATCGGAGATCAGCAAATGTCTTGCGGTGACTCCGCCTTCAATTACCCAGATACTCAACACCCTGGAAAGTCGTGGCTTGATCGAGCGACACGTTGACCGAGCCGACCGCCGCGTGATAGTAGTGACCCTTACCAGGCGAGGTGAGAAAGTCACCGAACTGGCACAGGAGGCTTTTTCAGCGGTCATGAAGGGTCTCATCGAATACCTGGGCGAAGACCAGAGCAACCAGCTTGCCGACCTGCTGTTCAAGGTGTTTCGGTACTTCGCCGAGAACGAGACTGCTATCTACCACGAACCATGGGAGGGAGAGAAGGAAGCATGATCAAGTTGCTACGGTTTCTAAAACCGTACCGCATTACGGTCTTAGTGGTGGTGATACTAGCCTTTGCGCAGTCAATGGCCAACCTCTATCTACCCACGTTGATGGCCGACATCATCGACAATGGCGTGATAACCAAGAATACCGGCTACATCTGGCGCACCGGCGGGCTTATGCTGCTGGTCACCCTCGGCGGTACTATCTGCGCCATCATCGGCGCCTACTACGGCGCCAGGGCCGCCACCGGCTTCGGCAAAGGTGTACGGGCCAGCATCTTCAGGCGCGTGACCCAATTCTCGCTGCACGAGTTTGACTCGGTCAGCACCGCCTCGCTGATCACCCGGACGACCAATGATACCACCCAGGTGCAGCAGGTCATGATCATGATACTCCTGTTGTTGATCACCGCGCCGATGATGGCCATCGGCGGTATCATCCTGGCGGTTCACGAGGATGCCGCCCTCTCCTTGGTCCTGGTAGTGGCAATCCCCGTACTGGTCGGCGCCATACTGATCCTCATGAGCAAAGCCATACCGCTCTTCCAGGTGATGCAAGCCAAGCTGGACAAGCTCAATCTCATCCTGGACGAGGGTCTGACTGGTGTTCGCGTGGTGAGAGCATTTGACCGGGTAAGCTCTGAGGAAGAGCGCTTCGACCAGGCCAACCTCGAATTGACCAACGTGGCCATCAGCGTGAACCAGCTCGTCGCCTCCCTGTTTCCGATCATGATGCTGGTGCTCAATGGATCGAGCGTGGCCATCCTCTGGTTTGGCGCCAACCTGGTCAACAGCGGGGATATGCAGATAGGACAGCTGCTCGCGTTCCTTCAATATGCCATGCTGATCCTCTTTGGCATGTTGATGGTCTCCATGATGTTTATCATGTTGCCGCGCTCGGAGGCTTCGGCCCGGCGGATCAACCAGGTGCTGGCGATGCGACCGGAGATCAACGATCCCGAGCAGCCGAAGCCGCCTACCGAACTCAAGGGCTGGCTGGAGTTCCAAAATGTGACGTTTAGCTATCCCGGGGCTGAAGAGCCAGCTCTCGCCGGCGTTTCGTTTAGAGCCAATCCCGGACAGGTCACCGCCATCATCGGCGGCACCGGCGCGGGTAAGTCGACGCTGGTCAACCTCATTCCCCGCTTCTACGACCTCGACAGCGGTCACATACTGGTAGACGGCGTCGATATACGCGACCTGACCCAGGAAACACTGCGCGCCAAGATTGGTTTCGTTCCCCAGACGGCGGTGCTCTTCTCCGGAACGATCGTCGAAAACATCCGCTACGGTAAAGAAGATGCCACTGATGAAGAGGTCAGGCATGCCGCCGAAGTGGCGCAGGCCCTGGACTTCATATCCGCCATGCCGGACGGCTTTGATTCGACCATCTCACAGGGCGGCACCAACGTCTCCGGCGGCCAGAAACAGCGCCTGTCGATTGCCCGCGCCCTGGTGAGAAAACCGGAAATTTACGTATTCGACGATAGCTTCTCCGCGCTCGACTTTAAGACCGACGCCCGGCTGCGCGCCGCGCTAAAGGAGGAAACCCGTAGGGCTACGGTGTTGATCGTGTCTCAGCGGGTCAGCACCATCATGGGCGCCGACCAGATCCTGGTAATGGATGAGGGGCACCTTGCCGGTGTCGGTACCCACCGCGAGCTTTTGGACAGCAGCAAAGTCTATCGTGAGATTGTGTCCTCCCAGCTGTCGATGGAGGAGATTGGGGAGAGTATCGCATGAGTGTAGAGCGAAGCGGACAGCGACCCGGCGGTATGGCAGGAGGAATGGGCCGCGGCGGCTGGGGCGCCATGGGCAGACCAGGGGAAAAACCCAAGGACTTTTTGGGAACCGCCAAGCGGCTGCTCAGCTACTTTCTCCCGCAGAAATTTCTGTTGTTGCTGGTGCTGATCGCGGCCATCATCGGTACTATATTCAACGTTATCGGTCCGAAGGTACTGGGACTGGCGACGACCAAGCTCTTCGACGGTTTGATCGCTGATTACCAGGCCTATCTGCATCATCTGCCCGAACCGGGAGTCGATTTCGGCTATATCGGCAACGTACTGCTCATCATGTTGGGGCTGTACGTGATCAGCGCCATCTTCTTGTATCTGCAGCAGTATGTGATGGCGGGCGTATCCCAGAAAGCCGTCTACATACTGCGCAAGCAGGTGGAAGAGAAGCTCAACCGGCTGCCGCTGAAGTACTATGATTCGCGCACCCATGGAGAGACCATGAGTCGCGCCGTCAACGACATGGATAACATCAGCACCACGTTGCAGCAGAGCGTGACCCAGCTAATCACCTCTACCGTGACCGTCATCGGAGTGCTGATCATGATGTTGACGATCAGCCCGCTGCTCAGCCTGGTGGTGTTGCTGACTCTACCGCTGAGCCTGCTGGTCACCGTAGGAATTGCCCGGCGCTCACAGCGATATTTCCGGGACCAGCAGCGGGCGTTGGGGGTTCTCAACGGCCATGTAGAGGAGATGTACGCCGGGCACAAGATCGTCAAAGCCTTTGGTCACGAGCAAGACTCGCTGACTACCTTTGATCACCTCAATGATAATCTGTATCAGGCAGGCTGGCGAGCCCAATTCATGTCGGGCATGATCATGCCGCTGATGAGGTCGATCGGCAACCTGGGCTACGTCATCGTGGCAGTAGCTGGGGCTATCCTGCTCACCCAGGGATCAATCACGATTGGTAATGTGCAGGCTTTCGTCCAGTATGCTCAGCAGTTTACCCAGCCGATTACCCAGCTGGCTAACTTTGCCAATGTCATCCAGTCGACTATGGCCTCTGCCGAGAGAATCTTCGAGATGCTGGACGAGCCGGAGGAGACGCCGGATGTAATCGACCCGGTAGCCACCGCGGCCTTCGAGTCTTCGTCGGGTACGGTGGAGTTCGAGCATGTACGGTTCGGCTACTCACCAGACGCTATCCTGATGCAAGACATGAATATCGATGTCCGGCCAGGTCAAATGATCGCCATCGTTGGACCGACCGGCGCCGGCAAGACCACACTGGTAAACCTGCTGATGCGGTTCTATGACGTGAACAGCGGTAAGATTCTGGTTCACGACGTGGATATCACTCAGATCAGGCGCGGAGAGCTGCGCCGCACTTTCGGTATGGTGCTGCAGGATACCTGGCTGTTCCACGGTACTATACGGGATAATATCGCCTACGGCTGCGAGGGGGCGACCGAAGAACAGATCGTACGTGCGGCCAAAGCGGCCTACGCCGATCACTTCATCAGGACTCTGCCTGAAGGCTACGACACGGTGCTGAACGAGGACGCCAGCAACATCTCGCAAGGCCAGAAGCAATTGCTGACTATCGCCCGCGCCTTCCTGGCCAATCCGGAAATGCTGATTCTGGATGAAGCGACCAGCAGTGTCGACACCCGAACCGAGCTGCAGATTCAGCAAGCGATGGCTCAGCTCGTACAGGGAAGAACCAGCTTTGTCATTGCCCATCGGCTCTCCACGATCCGGGATGCCGATCTGATCCTGGTAATGAATTATGGCACCATTGTCGAGAAGGGAACTCACGAAGAGCTGCTGGCGGCACACGGCTTCTACGCCGACCTGTACAACAGCCAGTTCACCGCCCGACCGGTAGTTGAGGAGGCAGCAGAGGCAGGAGAGGCAGCAGCCGTCTAGGCTACTGCCAGTAGGCCGCAACTAGTGAACGGCATAGTCGACGCTCACGTCGGCCGTCGCTTCGATCTGTCCTGGTGAGATTGGGGTGCTTGGCCCAGAGGATGCCCCGGGGACTGCGCCGCTGATGGCAGCGGGCACCTCGGTGGCCACCCCGGTACCGCCGCAGCTTTCCAGGTCGATCGAAAGCGGCGCTCCAAGACTGACTCCGGCGGCGCTAGCGGCCACCTCGGCCTGCTGATGCGCATTGGCAATAGCATTCTGCTGGGCCTGCTCCAGCGCCGCCGCAGGATTACCGTTGGAAAATTCGATACCGTTTACCAGAACATCATTGCCACCCGCCTGGGTGACGGCGTCCACGATGTTGCCGGTGTTATCTACCGCGTGCACGGTTACCGTCACGCTATTGCTCGCGGTATAACCAACAATACTCGGAGTGCTGGACGAGTAATCATAATCCGGCTCAATGGCAAAATAGTTGGTCTGCACATCCGCGTCGGCTACCCCCTGGCTCTTGATGGCGGATAGCACGGAAGCCATCGCCTGAGCCGCCTGGCTGCGTGCAGCCTCGGCGGTCGTCGCGGTAGCCTGCACGCCGGCTTCGATCTGTGCCTGATCAGGATGCGTGTAGGCAGTGCCTTGTCCACAGACCAGGATTCCGGCCTGCTGCGTCGTACTTGGCAGCACCGTGACACTCTGCGCGTGAGCGATGTTCACTATACCCAGGGTAAGCGCAACCGCAACCGCAGAGACGGCAAGCGCGAAGAAGACGCGTGAGAGTACCGTAGACGTCATCGAACATTCCCCCTACCATGGCATTCATTTGCCAGCTATTCCCGGAAGACACGAATACCGGCGCACCGCTATGACGCCAAAGAGGACCGCGAGGTTCCCGAAGACGTCGCCTTCCCTTGACAAACCTGTCCTTCGACGATCTCGTTCTCACTATCGGTTTCGAACGCCGGCAGTCACTAAAGGAAGCGTCTTGCTGGTCAACGTGATTGCCCAGGTGCTGCATACCGTTCTCCCAAACTTACCCAGATGTGGACACGCCACTCCTGGCGTTAGGTTCCTTTATCGTGAGAGGCTCAGACATTGCTCCGCAACCGGCTCGCTCGTCACTGAAGAATTGCCATTGGTGTAATAGTTTGGCTGGTGAAACGATATGTATAGTGCAGACTTCACCACACGTGTCGATTCATCCATCTGCCTTACCGAGCATCCAGGTCATGAACTGGCCAGTTGATCCTGTTCCTCAGCTGGCGCGGCTCATCCCAACTTTGGCGGAGGGGCAGTACCCAATCTGGAATTGCCGCGCTGCTTTCCCATCACCGGAACTGGTCAACTCTGAAGGTAAGTTAGCAACGGATAGTCCAATCAGTGCCTGACGACTGGTGCGTTCCCTAGGAGGTATGCCATGAGCCGGTCCAGAGTCAAGAGATGGTGGAAACTCTCCACAGTGATCCTCGTTCTTGTAGTTGGATTAACCGTTGGAGCGTTGGGGATCACCGTCCCACACGTGGCAGCCGCACCGCTACATGCGAAAGTTGCCAGTAGTGTACCGGTGCGCGAACTCGACAAAGAGGTGCTGCCGGAGACCAGCATCGATGGACCGGCATTCTCCTCGCTGAGCGATTACGTGCCGCAGTCACCAGCCTATGGCTCCCCTCCTGCCTCTGTCATTGCCTGGACCGGCACCGATTCCTATCACTCCCTCAACGTCATGGAGTCGGTAGATGGTTTCAAGTACCAGCAAAAGGTCACGTTACATGAAGACTCGGCCACGCGCCCGGCAGTGCTGCTCTTCGCCAACAAAACCATCGGGACTCTGTCCCCTAACCTGGTAGTGCTGGCCTGGACAGGTACTGATCCAAACCACTCGCTGAACGTGATGTTTGATGTGTACGGGGCGCGCCAGATGATCACCCTCCGCGAAAATAGTCTCTTCTCGCCCGCGCTGGCCTACTTCAATGGGCAGGTGTGGCTTGCCTGGACGGGCACTGACTCCGGCCGCTCGCTCAATGTGATGGCCATGGGACCCGATGGTTTGACTCCTGGTCACAAGACCATACTGAGCGGTGCCGGCTATAGCTCGCGTAGCGGCCCATCGTTGCGTGTAGACACGCGGGATAACCTGCTGTTGCTTACCTGGGCACTGATGTCGTCGCCACCTTATATCGACCTGGCCCAGTCGTCGGATGGCGCAACTTGGACCACTTCATTCTCTCCACCGCCGCCGCAGACCAGCGGGAGCGGACCAGACGTTCTGGCTGTACCCGGCATCGTAGCCACTGGGTTGCCTACTGACTATTGGACCTGGACTGGCACCGATGCGGCACACTCACTCAACATCGCTTATACATCGACACTTGCCAGCTGGCCGGCACCAATCGTAACCCTGAATGAGCAGGCGTTGGGCAGCCCTGCACTCGGTTTCAGCAACGAGCTGGGACTGACCCCAGCAAACACTGTACCGATTCTGCTTGCCTGGACTGGTTTGGACCCCGCGCATCATCTGAACGTAGCGGTCATCCAAATAGGTTAGCTGGGCTGCACAGAACTCTGGAGAGCGATCGTCATTACTGTTACAGTGTACCCAACGAAACGACATGTATGGCGACGGCTGAAAGCCATACGAGGCACATGATGCAATCAAACAGGCATGGGGCAGAGGCCGAGCCGGAAATGGCACATCTGTTCAGAAAATACGCACCTGAACTGCTGCGCTATGTCTGTATGCATGTTGCCACACCAGAAGACGCGGAAGACCTGGTAGTAGAAGTATTTCTGAGCGCTCTCAAGCAGGCAAAGTTTGCCTCGCTCCCGGAGAGCGCACAGTCATCATGGCTGTGGCGAGTGGCTCGCAACAAAGTCATCGATGGCTATCGCCGTGCGAAAACGCGCAGGATAGTGAATCTCGATGCTGTTGCTGAGGACCTGGTAGAGAAGGATACGCTCAGTCCCGAATATGATGTGTTGCGGCAAGAAGATTACCAGGAGTTGTATACACATCTGCAAGACTTACCCCCCTTTCAGCAGGCAATCTTACGCTTGCGCTTTGGTCAGGATTTAACCTGCGTGGAGATTGCCATGACGCTGGGGAAGCAGGAAAACGCAGTGCGAGTCACTCTCTCGCGCAGTTTAAACCGCTTGCGCAGCATCTATCGACTTAGTCGGGGGGAAGCAGTGACATGATGCATCACAATGATTTCTTTACCCCTGACGAAGTCGACCGGCAGATCGACCAGGCAAGTCAACTCATCGACGGTGACCGCGCCGACGCTGAAATGCTGGCATATCTGCGTAGCTCTTACCAAAGGGAAGCGTCTGTGGAACGGGAGATGCTCGATCGTATCTGGAGTCGTATTGCGCCTGCGATTGATTCGGCGCGGAACGAACTTGGCCAAGAGAGCGACAGCGGGCTGCGAGATCGAGTCGCTCCTGACCGCATGAGAAGTCAAGGTCCAGGTCGAGGGAGGCCGCAACTCCGGCCAGAGCCCCCCCGGAGCACTGCGCTCAGGCAGCGACTCGAACTTCTGGTGGCAGTTCTTGTTCTCGCCTGTCTGATTGGCGGTGCAGCGTACTTCTTTACCACGTCTCGTGGTAAAGTCACTGTCCCACCGGCAGCGTCGCCAACACCCCAGACACAACCAACCGTCACTCCCGTACCCGCCACTGCGACTCCAACCCATCCCGCTGGACCGGTGGTCACCACCTCGGTTGCGGGGATTACCATGTTCTCAGCAACTACGGGCTGGGGCAGCGTGCCCACCTCAAACCCCAACATTGCCGGTGGTATCGCCTATACCGTGGATGGCGGGCATACCTGGTATAACGTGACCCCCTCCGGTCTGACGCTGGCGGCGCCCAGTGGCGGTGGAGCGCCGAATGACGGCACGATTGCCCTCTATCCCCTGTCGGCCACGGAGGCGTGGAGCTGGCTCTCCTTCGATGCCGGTGGCGGCTCAAGTACCACGCTCTGGCACACCACGGATGCCGGCGCCCACTGGTCAACCAGCACCGTGGCCACCGGTGCGGTGACCCATCTTGACTTCGTCGATAGTCTGCATGGCTGGCTGGACGCTAGTCCCGGCGGAGCGGCCGCGGGGCTGTTCCCAATTTCAGTCTGGAGCACGACCGACGGCGGCGCCACCTGGGCTCAAGTGACATCCTATCGCGTATGGGCAGGCACATTGGGCATGTCCTTTGCCAACGACACCACCGGTTTTGGGTGCTCTGACTCCGACGGTGGTCCCCTCATTCTGTACGTCACCCATGATGCCGGCAGCACCTGGTCCACGGTGTCCTTGCCCACTCCGTCCGGCTACTCGGGAGGTCAAGCAGCGCTCGCCGGGCTGCCGATCTTCACCAGCGCCACCGCGGGGGTTCTTGAGGTCAGCTATGGGTTGGGCCCATCCTCACCGCCGCTCTTCACCGTCTATCGCACGGCGGATGCCGGAACGAGCTGGCAACTGGGCCCATCCCTCAGTGGCACTCCCGGCACCGGTTTTGCCGCGACCAGTTTTCTGAGAAGTGTGCTTGCGAATGGTCAGGTGTTTGCCGCGGTCGCGGTAAGCGGGCAGGTTACACTCTATCAATTGCCGGATGGGGCCACCACCTGGACCAAGATCAACACCGGCGGTAGCTCTCTGGCGCTGCTTAGTGGTCTCACGCAGCTTGACTTCGTGAGCCCAAACACTGGTTGGGCGGTGACGCCTGCCGGTCTCATCGGGACCGCCGATGGCGGCGTGACCTGGGCGGTACTGCACGCCTAAACGCTCGTACGCGGTGAGAGCTGAGTGAGAATATTCCCGGCCAGCGCGCGCAATTCTTCTATGAGCTCCGGCGGCTGCAACACACGAAAAGTAGCGCCAAGGCTCACTAGGAAGCGCGCGGTGTGCCTGAGATCGTCGTCGTAGGCGCGCAGCAAGATACCCGCAGGCGTCTCTTCAAGAGTCGCGAAGGAGGCGGGCACTGCCTCGCGAATCTGCTCCAGGCTGGTCTGCAACAGAACCTCGACCAGCCAGCGCGAAGGGATGGCTGCGAAAGCCTGGATCGTATAGGCCAGACAGTCGAAGTTTGCTGGACGGGTAAAGCGCTCTTCCCGCACCTCGATGGCCCGTATGCGGTCCAGGCGAAAAACACGCGTGTCCTGACGTAGGTGGCAGTGGCCGACGGCATACCACCGCTCGCTGTGATAGACCAGGCCGTAGCAGTCGAATTCGCGATCACTCTCCACTTCGTCCGAACGGGCCTGATAGCGCATCCAGACTCTTTGCCCCCTGTAAGCCGCCGTACTGAGACTCATCACATAGGTGTTCGGTCCCGCCGGTGAGCGCTTGTCCAGATCCAGTACCACCGCCTCCAGCACCGCCTGTACCCGTTCACGTAGGGCCTCCGGCAGCACACGCTCGACTTTCGCCAGCGCGCTCTCGACAGTGGGGACCGCCTGTGAAAGTCCCAACTGTTGTACGACCCGCAGACCCAGCGTCACTGCCAGGGCCTCCTCTTCGGTCCACATCAAGGGCGGCAACTTGTAGCCCGGTCGCAGCCGATAGCCGCCGTAGCGCCCGCGCACCGCTTCGACGGGAATGCCGATGTCCTGCAACATAGTGACATACCGCCGAACGCTACGCGCCTCAACCTCCAGACGCTGCGCCAGCTGCGCACCGGTCACGCTCGGTCGCGATTGTAGCAAGTCAAGCACGGTAAACAGCCGAGTAATGGGTGAATAAGTCATGATCTTATGCTGGTCTGGTCTTTGCAGAGAAAAATAGCCTCGAAATAGGACTGTTATCGACCACATTGTCCAGTATACTTTCTGTGGGCGGCCAGTTGTAGAGAAAGTTACACCAACCAGGAGGATCATCTTATGGCGACCTCACCCGATGCCTCGAAGTCAACCGATTTCATCTGGAGAACGGCGCGGCTGCTGGAGCGGCGGCGTTATGCCTACCTCTTTCTGGACGGCGAGCAGCAAGCGGTGCTGGAGGCGCTCTGCCCGTATCAGAATCCCGACGGCGGTTTTGGCAACGCCCTCGAGCCCGATCTTCGCGGGCCAGTAAGCCAGCCGGTGCCTACCTGGACGGCGCTCGGCGTGCTGGATGAGTTGGAGGATTTTGCCGGACCGCTGGTGACGCGGGTCTGCGACTACCTGCGCACTATCAGTACTGAGGAAGGCGGAGTACCCTTTGTGCTGCCGTCGGTGCGCGACTACCCGCATGCCCCCTGGTGGGAGACCGAGGACCAGCCGCCGGCCTCCCTCAATCCCACCGCTGCTATTGCCGGCCTGCTGCACAAGCATGGTATCGACAATCCCTGGCTCACCGCGGCCACCGAGTATTGCTGGGCTAAACTGGACACTATGGACCAGACCAATCCTTACGAGATGCGCACGGTCTTGCCGTTCCTCGATTTTGTACCTGATCGCCGGCGTGCCGAGAACGTCTTTGCCCGCGTTGGACCCAAAATACTTGAACAGAAGCTGGTCGCGCTTGCCCCCACGGGCGAGGATGACACCCACAGCCCGCTCAACTTTGCACCTCGGCCCGAGAGCCTCGCGCGCTGTCTCTTCTCCGATACCGTGATCGAAGCGCATCTCGACGCCCTGGCGGCCAGCCAGCAGGAAGACGGCGGCTGGCCCTTCAACTGGCTGGCGTGGAATCCCGCAGCCGCCCTTGAATGGCGGGGAGTGGTGACCATAGAGGCGTTGGTCACGCTGCGAGCATATGGCCGACAGGTCTATACCTGACTACTCCACACTGGATGGGGAATCGGTCGGCTCCAACACCATTGTCGGGATCTCGCGTTGCGCACGCTTGGCGTAGTCTGCCCATGCCGGCCAGATGGCCAGCGCCGCTGCCCAGACCCGTTGGCGCTCAGCAGGGGTAGCCGGCCGCGCACGAACCGGCCAACGCTGGCGCTTAACCCGTACCCTCGCCTCCGGGTGCTCCTCTAGGTTGCGGTACCAATGCGGCGCAGTACGGCTACCGAAATTGGAGGCTAGCAGCACCAGCAGCCCATCTACCTGGACATAGGTCAGAACCGTGGTGCGAGGCTTGCCCGAGCGGTGTCCTTGGGTGGTAAGCAGCAAGTTCGGCAGCGGACCTAACCGGTGGCCAATAGCGCCTCCGGTGGCCCGGTAACACGCAATATGCAGAGATGTGAGCGCTCGCTGGAGCAACCTGCGCCACCAGACGCGGCGCCACCGTATCGCCGTGCTCCGCTGCTGCTGGAGCGGCTCCATAGCCATCCGCCTCCATTACTCGCCCATTACTCGCCCATTACTCGCCCATTACTCGCCCATTACTCGCCCATAACTCGCCCATTACTCCGCCAGAGATCTCACACGCGAGTAAACCACCACGTCATACCCTCTACTCCGTGCTCCCTGGTTCGGCTGCAAATGGTAGAATGGCGGGAAGATATCGGGGGCTACCTACCCCCATATGTACAGTTACATGTCTCAAATCGATTTGGAATAAGGGGGTTTTATGGGTGCTATCGCCATACACGGCTTCGGCAGAATTGGCCGATCTACACTGAAGGCAGCGCTATCGGGCGATCTCTTCGTGCCAGTTTCCGTCTCGGACATCAAAGATCTGCCAACGCTGGCAGCGCTCTTTGCCGTGGACACCAACTACGGCTTGTGGCGTGAACCGGTGGCGGATCAGGATACCACGCTGGTGATCGGAGATCGCCGGATCGCTTTCGTCGACAGTACCAACGCTCTTCCGGACTGGCGCGCTTTGGGTGCGGACGTCGTGATCGACTCCACCGGCAGAGCGACTACCCGCGCCGCCGCACAGGCTCACCTGGACAATGGCGCGAGAGTAGTGCTGGTCAGCGCGCCCAGCAAGACCTTGCAAGATTGCGACGCCGTGCTACTACGCGGCATCAATCTGGATGCCTACAATGCCGCCGAGCATCACATCGTAAGTATGGCCAGCTGCACCACGAATGCTCTGGCACCGGTCGTGAAGGTGCTCGTGGAACGCTTCGGCATCAGGAGCGGCTTCTTCTCGACGGTGCACGCCTACACCAATACACAGTCGCTCACTGATCAGCCAATGCGTGACCGGCGCGACTCCTGGGCGGCCGCCGAGAACATCATTCCGTCCAGCTCCGGCGCTGCCAAAGCGCTGCGCTTCATCTGGCCAGAGCTAAACATCACCGGCAAGGCGTATCGTGTACCGGTCCGCACCGGCAGCATTGCCGAGGTCAACGTGGTGGTCGAGCGCGCAACCACTACGGATGAGGTGAAAGACGCCTTTCGCGAAGCCGCCGCCCAGGAGCCACTCAAAGGCGTCATGGGGGTACTCGAAGAGGAGTACGCCTCAAGCCGTATAGTTGGCGAGACGCTGTCATCAGTGATCGATCTACCGCTGCTGCAGGTGCTCGACGGTACGCTGGTCTCCGTTGCCGCCTGGTACGACAACGAGATGGGCTATGCGACGCGGTTGGCGGAAGTGGCCCATAGGTTGGCCAACGCCTGACCGGACTCCAGTCGCCATCGCGGCTTTCCGCGAGGCTCTACCCTCTTACAACAGATCGCCTCCTGACGGAACGTAGCAGCAGGCGTCAAAGAAAGGAGCCGGCGCGGTCGAAACGAACGTATCCATGTAGGTAATGAGAAATCCGCGGTCGAGGAGCGGAGCCAGGCACGGATGGGGACCAGGCACAGCGATGCGAATCACTTCCGCTCGCTGTGCCGCCCATCCTACCGCCGCCAGCACGCAGGCCGTCGCCTCCTCGGCGCTTTCAGCTCCGATAGGACCAATCGCACAGGCCTCGGGATGCCAGAGCGTCCCCGCCCCCAGACGAACGTAACCATAGCCGATAGGATGCCCCTGTCGTCGAAACCATACGGGAACGGCTCGTTCTTGCTGGATCCAAAACGCATGCTCCTCCTGACGGTAGCGTCCGCTTCGCTCCGCATCGACATGCACCAGGTCGTGGAGATCGCCTGGCTCGGCCCGGGCGACCTCCAGTCCATGAGGCACTTCCTCCCAGGCAGATCTGCGCCGCTCCAGACGAAGCCCGAAGTATGGCCACTGCGGGGTCATTCCCGCCCGAATATAGAGGGCTAGAGCACGCGGATCGCTGGAGCTCACGGTGCTATGGATAAGGCCATTCTCTGGCAATGCCGCCTGCAGCAGCGTTTTCCCCAGTTCCGCCGATTGGTGTAGAGGGTGCACGAATAAATCGGTGAGATAGGTGATGTCTCCGCGAGTAATGGCTCCGGCGAAGGCCGCTACTGTTCCCTCCCGCTCAGCCACCAGGAGAGTACCGGTCTGCAGGACATGTCGCAGATGGGCAATAATAGGTCCGCTCACCGGATGAGGAGAAGCGCCCGAGCTCTCCGGCAGAACTTCTGTCTGGTACCACACTTCGTAGATCGCACCAAGGTCGTTTTCGTGAGCGGGTCGCACAATCTTCACTTTATGTCAACCTTCCTCTCTGCCGGCAACCGCCACCCCCGCTTCTGCCGGCGCTTGGTGGCGTGGGGACCGGCCTGGCGAGTCTGGACGAAATGCTTGTTTCGCCAGCGGCTGCTCTGCTACAATGACGAGTGGGAATGGAGTAAGATAAAGCCGCCAAAATCAGGGAGGTCCAGAGCAGATATGTCCCATATATCCCATATGCCCCCTCACTACCCGCTGGACGAGAACCGCCTACGTCGCCGGGCCAGCTTCAACACTGATGCCTCCCTCTATGATACCGCGCGGCCGAACTACCCAGAATCCTTGTTCGACGACCTGATCCTGCTCAGCGGCATTCCCGCCGCTGGGGAGATCCTCGAGATCGGCAGTGGCACCGGCAAGGCAACTCTGCCTCTGGCACGTCGCGGCTTCGCCATCCTGGGAATCGAGTTGGGAGACCAGATGGCGGCGCTTGCCAGAGAGAAATTGGCCGCTTACCCCAAGGTACGAATCGAGATAGGCGCCTTCGAGGAGTGGCCTGTACCAGATGGCGCGTTTGATCTGGCTGTCTCTGCCTCGGCCTGGCACTGGATCGACCCGGCGATTGGATACAAGAAAGTGGCACAGGCGCTCAAACCCAGCGGTAGCCTTGCCCTGCTATGGAGTTCCCAGCGACGCGGGGATAACGCCGCTCGCGACATCGGCGGCGCCAGTGGCACCGCAAACGCCGAAGACGACTCTGTCGCTTTTACACTGGCCTTTCAGGAAGTGGCTGACAGGGTAGCGCCACAGCTGGCCCAGGCGCGGGCAGATCGCCGCGACTCTGGCGGAGCGTGGCGATTTGTCCGGTCTGATGCCCTCGAGGCGAGTGGATTTTTCAAAGCCCCTGAGGTACGCACCTATACCTGGGGCACGACCTACGACACCACCAGCTATCTGCGCCTGCTAGATTCCTACTCCTCATACCGTGTCCTAGATGTTGACCTGCATGAGCAGCTTTTTGACGCTATTGGAGAAGTGATAGAGGCTCGCTTCGGGGGCAGAGTCACGCGCCAGTGGCGGGCAGAGCTCTACGTTGCCGAGCGGCGGTAACTGAACGCGCGGGCTCATTTCACGACCAATACCGGGCAGACTTTCCGTGGCAAGCCGATCAGCTTTACGGCTGCGGTATTGCGGAACGCCAGCCCAGCCGACGATGCTGTGCGTGTCGTGGAATACTTGCTCTCGTCCACCGGTCAGCACCTGGTGCAGGCGGTTCTCCTGGAGAAGACTGATCGGGTACCGCGGTGCTCACGGTCGAACTGAGCCACCTCTGTACTTGTGAGATATCCATGTCCCATTAGTCGGCACGTGATCAAAGGCAGGTGCGATCGGCCGAGCACGGGTCGTCTACCAGTTGGCCGCTGTGGTAAACACTGTCCATAGCCCGCCCGCGCCAGGCCGAGGTGGAGTCATAGAACTCGACCTCAGTATCCACCGTCGAGAACAGGATACCGGCGGTGTGCCGCCGCAGGCGACCGGTCACGATTCCGTCTGGGCGCAGAAAGAAGCTGGGCCAGCAGCTCTGACGCGCGGAGGAGTTGGGGCAGCTGATCCACATGTAGTTATTGGCCGCTGCCGCCTTCATGGTCACGGGCTGAATGATTTCCGGAATGGTCGAGCCCGGGCAGGTCCGGGCTGGCCAGGAGCCGCCAACTCAGCTCCAGTAGTATAGTATCGTCCTGCAAGCGTTCCGTGAAATGCGGCCTTCACTTAGAGCCGA
>JBKQTH010000362.1:0-3833 GCA_052143275.1 Ktedonobacterales bacterium
TCATCATTGACGACTTGCTCGGTTGTCCAGTTCTCTAAAACAGGCGAGACATTGTCGCTGACGAGGCAGTCCAGATAGAAGGTGAGGGTAGGTTCCAGAGCCGCTCCGTCCCGCCGGATAATCGCGGTGAGCGCGTCAATCTGAGGACGATCCTCCCGGGCCAGCGCCACCCAGAGCGCCGCGAGATAGCCGCCGATGAATTCCACCAGTGCGCTCGGGTCATATTGCATAACCAGCTCGCGTATCTCGTCGAGCTTGGGCAGAATGCGGTCGATCTCCTCCCATTTCCCACAGGCAAACGCCGCATTGGCCAGGCACGCCACCAGAGGCCCCAGTCCGGCGATGGGTTGACCGGGCTTCAGCTGGGCGAAAATGGCCTTGACATACTCTATGCAGTCGTCTAGCCTACCCAGAACATAGTACAGGGTGGCGGTCATTCCGGCCGCCTTGGCCCACTCGGCCGACGGCAGGTCCAGTATGGTGAAACGCCGCTCTGCCGCGGCGATGGCGTCCTCGGGAGCACTGAGGTAGAGTGAGAGGCGGCAGTAGCCATCCAGCGCTTCGCTCAAGGCTTCAAAGTTCCTGCGCTCTTCGAAATAGGTCGCGGCTTCTCGGGCCATTTCCCTCGTCTCACTCATGGCACCTTTCAGTTCCAGCCGTTCACTCATGTTCCAGAATCGAGGATCAAAGCAGGCAGTGATACAAATGCGCCACTGTTCATCTTCATCTCCAGCGGCGGCAACCAGAGCCAGCGCCTCCTGGTGCAGCGCTTCGACGTCTCCCTGCTTGGTCGTGGGCACCAGGACATCGCGAGTGATGGAAATGAGCAGTTTGCGGATGAGGCGTGCACCAGTCTCTGGATCCCCACCTCCGCCGGCCCGCCACGAGGCTAGCGCATCGCGATAGGCCTGGTTCCGTACGTTACCCCACAGAACGCTATCCCCCAGTTGCTCATAGAGCCGCACATACTCCGTGGCCGGCGAGAGAGAGACGGCCAGCTGCAGGTGGTTTTTCGCCGCTGCATGGGACCCGGTTCGGCCGGCCAGTACACCGGCACGCGCGAATACATGGGTGACGTCTGCAGGCACGAACGGCAGAGACAGCGGCACGGCGGACTGGCGGGAGAGTTGTAGCGCTTCCCGATAATGATAGGCGATGAGCTCTATGTATTCGTCTAGATGATCGCCGGAGCTCTGCGCATTCGCCTCCAGCCAGAAAGCAACCTTACTGTGCAGGCGAATGCGCAGAGCGCGGGAGAGTGTGCCGTAGGCCACGTCGCGTATCAGGATGTGCCGGAAATCGTACCGATCGTGCTCGATCTGGACAATCAGGTCGCGAGCGAGCAGACTATCCAGGGCAGCGGCGATCTCCGTACCGCTGGCGCCGTCTACGATAGCCTCGAGCACCGCTGCACCAAAGGAGCGGCCGGCCACCGAGGCCGCCTGCAGTATGCCCCGCTCCTTGGGCGAGAGCAGGTCGATACGGGCCAGTACGGCGGCATGTACGCTGTCGGGCAGCGCGGCCACACCAGCATTTCTGCCGCCAGCGCTCCGCTCGGCAAACGTGTGAAGTAGCTCGAGGGCAAAGAATGGGTTACCGCCGGATCGAGAGACGATGTGCTCGCGAATGTCCGGCGGTATCTCGTAGCCCTGGCAGTCTATGAGCTCACGCGTCTGCCGGTCGCCGAGTGGCTGCAACGCGAGAAAGGTGAAGTTCTGCCGGCCGCCTCCCCAGGTGGGACGCCGGTCGAGCAGCTCAGGACGGCTCAAGGCAATCAGCAGCAGTGCGGCCGAGGTGCGCAGGTGAATGATGTGCTCCACCAGGTCCAGCAGGCTTTCGCTGGCCCAGTGCAAATCTTCGAAGACGATGATACGAGGTGCCTCGGTGGAAAGCGCTTCAATCAGCAGACGCCAGGCGGCAAAAATGCTTTCACGGTCGGCCGCGGCGCTCGTCTCCTCGATGCCCAGCGTGGCCAGGATGAGGTCGGCCAGACGCGTCGCGTCCTCGGTCCGGTAACCGGCTTGCCGGAAAACGGCCTGGAGATGGCTCTTCTCCGGTTCGCCACCCAGCAGTTCGGTGAGCAAACCGCGCAGGGGCCAGAAGGTGAGAGTCTGGCCGTAGGGTAGGCAGCGCGAGAAGGCCACCCGAAAGCCGAGGACAGGATCCAGACCCGCCAGGAACTCTTCCAAGAGACGTGATTTACCAGTTCCGGCCGGTGCCACAATGGAGACCAACTGGGGGCGTCGCTCCTCCAGGGTGCGCTCCTTGAGAAGGTCGAGCTGCAGTAAATCCGGGCGGCGCCCCACAAAAGCGGGGCGCTCGACCTGGCGCTTGGCACGCGGACCTTTTAAGGGATAGACCCGCAACGGCTCCGGCTTGCCCTTGGCCGGCAGCAACCGCTCATCTTCGAAGGAAAAGGCACTCGCCGCCGCGTGCGCGGTCCGCTCGCCGGCAATGATCTCGCCCGGATTGGCCCCCTGCTGCAGGCGAGCGGAGACATTCACCGCGTCACCGGTCACCAGGAAGTCGCCGCTGTCACGATCTCCGGTGGCGACGACCTCCCCGGTATTCACGCCGATGCGCAGGCGGAACACCACACCCAGAATCTCGTCGGCGGCGACGGCTTCGCGGAGCCCCAGTGCCGCCGCCAGCGCGCGCTCCGCGTCATCCCCATGGCTCTGCTCGAGACCGAAGATGGCCATTACCGCATCGCCGATGAATTTCTCCAGCGTGCCGCCGTAGGCTGGTATGATGCGACGAGCATGCTCGTAGTAGCGGCTCATGAGGGCGCGCACATCCTCGGGGTCCATGCTGTCGCCCAGGGCAGTCGAGCCGGTAACGTCGGCAAAGAGAATGCTCACCAGTTTGCGTTCTTCCGGCACGTCAATCTCCTCATAGTTCGGTCTGCTGACTCGCCTGGCGCCGCCAGCGCATTTCTGGCGGCAGCGCAAAACCGGCACCACGCCCCAAGGGATCGCCGCTGCACGCGCACGACGGCAACGTGTTCAGATTGCTCACCCATCGAAGGGTTTATACAGTGTATCATTGTTACTCGGGGAAACCATGATTTCCCTCAATCTAGTGACACTCTCGATCCCGTGAACGGGATGGGTGTGTTGTTTTCGCCCTGCGTGACCCTGTTTACCTACGCGTAGCCCCTCAAATAAAAGTCGATCCTATGCCGCCTCATTGGATGATGAGGACAGGCCACGATCAAAGTAAATCGGGTGACGAGAGCAGAAAACAACACACACACCTGCGGACGACCCGTGGACAGCCCCTACCGGTCTGTTTTGCCGGCGTCCTGATGGATGCGTCCTCTGAAGGGACTCTCCCCATGTGTGCAAGCGCCCAGTAAAACGGGTCAACTCCAGATTGGAGCAGTCCGACGCAGTCTCCACAACTGCAGGTCATTACGTCCACTTCCCACCAGCACGAACTAGAATTGAAAGCCAAGTGCGGTCCAGCAAGCAAGCGATGGAGCCAGCCCACGTTGACGTTGAACCAGTTGTCGGGTTCAGGAGCAGGCGCTACTGGCTCCTGTATGCTGGTCCAATCCCCCCGATACTTCCTAACTACGGTAGTAGTACTAGAAACTGTACGAGAAGGCTTGCCACCGCGATTTATGCCAGGCGGAAGAGAAGCACGCGAGTACTTATTGGCTGAGGACCTGGCTTGGAGTGGGCAGGCTGATGGTCGCGCCGGTATTGACACCGGTGATTTTGAGCGTGACGGTGCCGGTCGATGTGCCGGTCAGATTGGCGACCACTTCGTACAGCTGGTTGTTGTCCTGCCGGATGTAGACATCTACCTGAGCGGTTGATCCATTGATC
>JBKQTH010000363.1:0-28029 GCA_052143275.1 Ktedonobacterales bacterium
ACTCTTGCGCACCGGTGCGGCCTATGATCCTGCTTTGCTCAACAGGCCGGCGCCGGCCTGTTGACATCAACCGGTTTTCATCCAATATGAACTATTTTTAAATCTGCCTGGCTGGGCCGACGACAGGCGCCACTGGCATGCTGGTGGGCGCGAGCGGTGGAACTGTCCACGCTGACCTCCCAGACGACCTCTCCGACCGCATCCGAACGGGTCTGGGCATGGGCCAGAACCCGGTCCCAGGTCCCATCGCGACACCAGCGATACAGCCGGTCAGCGCAGGTTTGCCACGGACCGTAGCGGTCGGGCAGATCACGCCAAGGCACACCAGTGCGCAGCTTCCACAAGATTCCGTTGATCACCGTCCGGTGGTCGCGCCACTGCCCGCCACGTCGCCCCTCAGTCCTCGGTAGCAGCGGCGCGGTTGCGCTCCACGCGTCCTCCGTCAACTCGCCTCGTCCAGCCATTGTGTCCCCCGTTCTGTGCTTGGCTCAGAACGAGGGTAACACATCTCGGTTGATACGTCAGGCTTCTCCTGCTGGTACGCATGTACTTGGCGTGTATGCGAGCCACTTCCACACGATCGTTCGCCCACTCGGGTAGCGCTGCGGGTAGCGCTGCGGGTAGCGCCGCCAGCCTTGCGTCAACAGCGCCTGCTCCGGTGTGACGCTGATGGGGCGAGCCAGCGGCAACTCCCATGGCTGGTGCATGGCGCAGAGCGTCCGAACATAGCTGGCGCCACGCGGCAGGCGCTCGTGCCCGGCGACATCCTGGTCTGAGGATCACTTGACAGCCAGAGGCGTCCGTGGCCAGCGGGCGGGCGCGTGGCGCCTGGCTGCTTCCGTTCGCTCAGCCGGGGAAGTCCGACTTGAGACCATGCATGCCAAGCGTCAGCGAAAGTTCACCGCCGTGGTGCAGGTCGTGCTCCATGACGTGGTAGAGGATCCACGCCCGCGACAACTGCACCTTCACGCCATCCCAGTCATCTTCGAAGGTCGTCTTCATGTCGTCGGCGCTCCAGCGGGCTACGCTGTCCATCATGAACTGCCAGGTTTTGCCGAGCGCCTCGACGAGTTGGGCAGGTGTGCGCTCGGGCACGTTCGGCTCATCCCACTCAGCCATCGCCTTGATCTCGGCGCCGGTAGGCGTGCCGTCCCCTTCGCCCAGGGTGTACGTGAACCAACCAGCACGGGTGCCGACGATGTGCGAGGCGAGTCCGCCGATGGAGCGCATGCCCGGCGCGGCGCGCAGCGTCATCTGCTCGGCAGTGAGCGGCGCGATAGCGCTGCCGATGTGCGCCTGATACTGTTTCCACGAATCGAAGATGGTCGTGAGGGTAAAGCTCTCTTCAGCCATACAGCTTGCCTCTTTTCTCTTGACGTGCAGAACAGATGTTCTGTTGACGACAGTATGGCACACGGCCTACCTGTCGTCCAGTGAGCAAACATTCTACACATCATGCTGCTTTTTATGATTGGGGTCTATCAGACGAATCAGCGCGGCTTCCGGGTATCGCGTTTTTCGGCCTGTTGGACGCCGAATACTCACCAATTGAGCAGCCTCAGCAGCCCATCATCTGGGCTGATTGGCCTGGTTTTCACGGTTTGGGATTCGTCAGAGACGCCCTAGTCTATGCGTAGATGAAGCCAGCAGGGTACGCTTGGTACCCTGCTGGTCTGTCACTGTGGTGCAACAAGCGCCGGATAACCGGTGCAATAAACGCCGAATACAACAGCAATAAACGCCGAATACAACATACAACACACAATGTAGATTTCGCCGTTTATTGCGCAACTTATTCGCCGTTTATTGCGCCAATCCGCATTGAGTCACCTCATTCTTGGGGCATAGCGATCCACCGCCTAGACTGATTATGCTAGGTTACACCCGTTGGAGTAGGTCAACCGTATGCCGCTTTAAGAGCTACAGCCTCTTGAAAACAGGCCTCCCCTATGGGCCATGGGAGAGGATATCAGGACATTCTCACCCTGGGCATAGTTTAGCCCCATCAGCCGTAAAGCAGAGATCAGGAATCTTGTTGACACTCTACCCGGATGAATCCGGGAGATTCTCAGTTCGTCACAGCAACCAGCGTTACCGCTCGCCTAGCGGGCCTGTCTGGCCCCTGATGGACGTTGCAGACTCGGAGGCGATATTGCACCTCAGGCTCTCGTCAACGCCCGGGCACCTCGTCCAAAGTGCGTTCATGCTTTTACCCAAGCGAGCGACGAAACATGGAACGCCCGAACATGATGGTGTTGGCAAGGTGCAAAAGGTCCGAGAAGAGTACAGCGCGTTTGTTCTATGTCAACAAGGGGCCATTCATCCCCCGATGGAAACTGGGGCTTTCTGGCCAATGTACTGTAAACTGCAGCTAGCACGAGGAGGCCGTGGGAGGAATATGCCCGATGTGTAATGGAACACGTGGTCCGAGGCATACCTCCGCTTTAGTTGGCGTAGGCGCTCATAATTGGATCCAATGGCCGGCGGGACCCGTTCCTGCTCTCCCACATCCAACAGATTGATGTAGCAACCTGGCAGTGCATACGGTGCCAGGGCATGAGAGATGTCGCGGGCCTACCGCACCTGGGCTTGGTTCGCATGGGGCGACTGCCGCTCCCAGCCTGCGACGATTTCGACCAGCAGGTGATCCTGGCGCAGTGCGAAAGCAGTCGCGGACGCTGCCACCCGACTGGCAGCCCGATGGAAGTGATGAACCGAGATGGCAGAAAACGCCCGCGGGAGTAGCAGGCTACGATGGTGCCAATAAGCTGGTGCTCGATGACCAGACACACGCTCACCCACCCGGTCGGTGGTACGGTGCTTGTTTCTGTCTTTATTTCGGTGTAATTCCCTGGCTGAGGTTGACGAGATGCGTTGAGATGTCATCGATGTACCATTGGTTTACTATGCCCTGACCGTCTATAGTGCCAGTCCCCGCATTATAGGCAGCCACCACCAGCTCATACAGTGTATGGTCGCCCGACGTCGCAGAGAATGGGCAGCTCCACGGTGCATCACTAGGCAGCGCCGCATATATCTGGGCCCAGGTATACGTCCCCCCAAAGTCCTTATCCGTGTGCACTGTCTGGTCGCTACGAGGAGCCGCGCAGATACTATTTGGATTGGGTTGGCCATCGGCCAGCGTCAGATCCGGCCAGTTGAGACCACGCTGCTGATAATACCACTCGCTTGTGTCCTTCGTCGGCTCGGCCTTGGATCCGCCTGGCCCTCCGCCCCAGCCATAGTAGCAGTAGAGGAAGGAAATGAATTTTGCACCCATATCCGCATTGCCCTGGAGAGTGGTTGGATCGTAGGTCGTGTAGGACAGACCGCAATTGCTGTCGCTCAACTCGTCCATCCACTGCCAATATCCCTGCTTCAAGCCCATTACCCCGGCATCATAGTCGCACGTGATGAGGCCAGGATGGATCCACCAGCTTTCCTCCCAGGCGATGGCTTCCACGAGTAGGGGTGGCAAGCGGTAGAGTGCTGCCGCTGCCTGGAGCGCTGCCTCTACCTGGGCGATGGAGTACTGCGTCGTATCATACACATAGGGACAGGTGACGCAGCCGGTAGGCGTTGGCGTTCCGGCTCCCAGCGGATTGCCTTGCAGATCGGCATTGCAAAACGGCGGGATCACGGCGAAGTTAGGCAATGGTGGCAAAGGAGTCGCAGTTGGTATCACCGGGAGCGTAAACTGCCCTGTGGTGTGGGCCGGCCCGCTGGAACCTCCAGTTGGTTTACCGATGTGCTGCTGCGCTAGGAGCGTTCCGGCTCCCAGGAGGAGCGATGCCAGGACGACGACCGTCAGCGACAGTAGCAGTGGACGTCTACGCCGCTTTGTGGCCAACACTAGAACATGCGGTATCGGGGGTGGTTCGGCGTGGGTCGGACAGATCCGATTTGGGAGGCGATGATCTCGGAATGGCTCTGGCTGACCCACTGGCTCTGGAGCCGCCAGTGGCACAGTCGCGATCTCTTCCGGTTTTGCTCGTGGGCGACGTCTCCACATACCGCGCCACATCCAATCCACTAGAGCTTTCATGACGGGTTCGACCTGTCCGCAAAGTCGGTCAGCTAAGTCAGGTGTAGGTGCACCAGAATGCAGACCCATATGCTCATTGCAACTTCGAATATGGCCTGGTCAATGGGAGTTTCCGAGTTGGCCCAAACCAAAGTAATGGAACCTCATGCGTTGAGTTATCAACGGTTAGGACACCGTTGCCTGTGCCCTGCAAGAAGCGCATGGGCAAGTAGGCGGTAGTACGGTTGAGCTTGTCCCGGAGAACCATACCCCGCATCGACCAACAGACCGAGGATTAGCCCGTACTTTTGGGTTGCCTGTTAGTGGAGTTGACTGAGTTTGGCCATACCCATGTCGCTGTCTGGTCGTCACCGACTCTGGCCCCATGCGCAACATGCGGAGATCGCGCATGCGGGTTATATGGCTCCCCCCACCCATGCCGATGCGGTCGATTCCATCATCAAGGCATTCCTCATGCAAGCGAGTGAACGCACACAGGTTCGCCGCTCGATCGTCTCTGCCGAGTAGCATTGCTTTGTCATGGTGCGCCGATATCCTGGAGTGGCCTAAGCTTGCATTTTAACTCACACCATGTTTGCGGGAATGAAGTAGACTAACGGGGTGAGGAGGCAGCGATGAGAAAACCGCTGGAGATCCCAGACCCGACCGCCGAAGAGGTAGAAGCTTTAGACACATTGTATCGAACGACCAAGGACGTACGCCTGCGCACGCGAGCCCAAATCGTGCTGCTGGCAGCAGAGCAACGGATGACTGCTCCGGCTATCGCCGCCATCGTGCGCGAGGATGACCAAACGGTGCGCAACTGGCTCAAGCGGTGGATGGCCGAAGGCATCGAAGGCCTCAAGGATCGCCCGATGCCCGGTTCTCCACCCAAGATCACCAAGAAGTACGAGGAGCAGGTGTGCGCAGCGGTCAGATGTCAGCCGCGAAGTCTCGGACAACCCTACTCGCTGTGGACCTTGCAACGGTTGGCGGATTACATGGCGGAGCAAACCGGCATTCGCGTATCCTATGAAACCGTGCGTCGGGTGCTCGCTGCTGCGGAGATTGTCCTCTCGCGCCCGCAGCATAAGATCAGTAGTCCAGATCCGGAGTATCTGGTCAAAAAAAGACGATTGAACAGACCCGTGATGGCGTGACGCCAGGTGAGGTGTACTATTATGCGGATGAGTTTAATCTCAGTTGGTTTCCCACACTGCGGGCCATGTGGAGCCCCAAGGGACAGCAGGTGATGATCCCGACACCCGCTCAGCCGACCAAGCACTACGGTATCGGAGCCGTCGACTATCACACCGGAGAAACCGTGGTCCTCTTGAAGCGGCACAAGCGGCGCAAAGAGATCGCTGAGCTGTTGGAAGCCCTGGTGGACAAACACCCCACGGTGACCATCTACGTTGCCTGGGATAATGCGGGGACGCATGAGGATGATGAGGTCGAGATGGTGGTGCGGGCAGCGGCCGGGCGGCTGGTGTTATTGTACTTACCGACCTACAGTCCCTGGCTCAACCCGATTGAAATGTTGTGGCGGCAGTTCCGCCGGGAGGTGACTCACAATGAGCTCTTCCAGACGGTGAAGAGCCAGCTGAAGGCGGGTCGGGAGTTCTTTGATCGGTATAATCAAGAGCCGTATCGCATCCTCTCGGTGATTGGCTCACATGCTCAAATCGTAATCTGATTGTACTTAGAGCACGAGAGGCGTCACGCGTGGTTATCGACTCATCTCTGCCAACACACGCTCGATTTGTTCGGTATCGTTGTGCCGCATGGTATGCTTTCCCCATATAGCCATTGACATGAATCCGGGAAGCGAATGGGTACCTCCGTGACTGCCGTGTATCCGACTGACCGTGCTGCCATTGAGTACTTTATCGCGAGCGGGCCAGGCGGCCAGCATCGCAACAAAGTGGAGACCGGCGTGCGGCTGACCCATCGCCAGGATCTTCCTGATGGCCGGCACCGGCAGGCCTGACTTCTTCACTAGACTGTTCAGCTCGTTGGCGAGTTGCTGCATCTCGTCAGGCGCCTGGGAACAATGCCTTTCCGCGCCGACTTCCAGGACACCGCGCGGGATGTACCGAACCAGGGATGAGCTGCGCGGGACGATCGTATGCCCGGTGATGCGCAGGACGTCCAGTACCACGCGTAGCCCGTCGATGAGCAGCGTGAGGTCCACCCTGGACCGGGCGAGGGCGTAGGTGCCACAGTCGTGTTGAACGATGAGGCGTCCGACCAACGCCGCATGAGTCGTGAGGTACTTGGAGATGTTGTTGGATATGTGCGCATTGAGACCCGCTCTGCGCAGGATGCCGACGAGCCTCGACAGCCCGGGGGTCACGGTTCCGATCGCAGATGCGTGCCGACTTTCCCCGCTTCCCGTATCGCCAGCGTGCGGGGGTGGAAACGCTCTTTTCCACGATCAAGCGCAGGCTCTCTGCCGGGACCCCCAGATGCTCGCCGCTGACCCAGCAGCACCAAGCGCTCCTGCTCAGCGTGACCTTCAACCTCTATCGCCTCCGCCGTTTCCTTTTTTTTCTGCTCCTCTGCCTTGAGGATGTCAACAAGGCCAGATGACTTGTAGGAATATCGTCCGGCTCCCCTTACGTTAGGGGTTGACCGCGATTTTGTCCGAACCGCCCGCTTATGTCGCCAGGCCAGTACGTAGCCTAAGGTGCTTAAGGAACCTGAGGTTACCTTGCTGCCGGCCCCAGGTGCCTGAAGCGTCCAGACGCGTGTTGCCCTGGCAATCAGCAGATAGTAGATGGCAACAGCACCGCTATACACGAGTACGACGAGGTTCAAGAGAAGAGCGGGCCTCTCTGAGGCGGCGGCGTGCTTGACCTCGAGCGTGAGAGGCACGATCAGCACGAGATCGTAGGCCAGGAAGCCCCACAGCTGAGCATGGGCATTCTGCCAAATGGGAAACGCGAGAGCATACAGGAAGAAGGTCGCCGAGCCTAGAAAGCTACAGCCGACGAGTGCAGCAGCAACCGGGCTCAGCTCCAAAGGAAAGACGTTGGGCATCCGGAGTAAAACGGCACCACCGACGAGCGCCAAGAGCAGAGCGAACCCTGCAAATGAGACATACAGTAGCCGGGGCAGCGGCCGAATGCTCCCGAGTGGAAAGCGCCGGAACCGCCAAGCGATACCAGCGGAGACAACACTAGCGATAGCGCAGAGGAGCGCAGCGGTGCGGAGGTGTCGGGAATCAGTAGCGCCTTCCGAGAGCACGAACCAGGTGATGGCGAGACCGGCGTAGGCAACGGTCAGGGTAATTCCCCCGGCGACAGCGGCTCGAAGCTCGCCCGATATGCTGATCCAGAGAAGCGAACTACCAATCGCGGCCATGTAGGCACCGAGATAGAGGTCTACCGCAGAGGCATCGCCCAGTGGCCAAATCCCCGTAAACGGCGCGATGTGCAGCCCGAGTCCAGCCGCCTCAACCAGCGAGAGCATCCCGGCAGTGAATAGCGCGGAGCGCGATATCCGAACCCAATGTATGGTGTTCATAGTGTTCATAGTCTCATACCACCTCTATCTCTGCGTCGCCTGGGCCTATATTCACCTGACCTCCGGGCACCAGTGGGCGCCGTGCGCGAATGCAGCGGCTCGGGGCCGTGTCTTCTCTGAATAGTGCCTTGATTGGTGTGCGCAAACGCGAGGGCCCGTTGCCAAAGAGAGTGGAAAATGAGCAGCGAGCCTCCCAGTGCTATCGTAGTAAGCAGTGCGACGCCAAGCGCAAGGGTACAGCGCAGGCCAGGTGTTCCTGCAGTTAGCTCAAGGCGACCTATGAAGCTCAGCCAAGCTAGCAGTAGAAAGAGGCCAATGCCTCCAATCAGGTAGCACGTGTACACCTGAATGTGACCATCTAGCCAGCGTAACAGCTCGAGGTTCTCCGGTTCATGACTAGATCGCCAGCGAATGTGGAACGTCCCTATAGCGCCGATGATGCCGATCAATGACAGCGCGATCAGCCAGGTGCTCAAGGTCGCTACGATCGCGTGATGCAGGAAGAGCTCCAAGGCCCCCACCGCAAACAACACTGACCCGTCGCGCACATCCGGAATCCAGTCCCAGAGCACGCTTTGCGCGCTGAACACGTTCCAGATAATGATCAGCACGCCGAACGTGTTCAACGTGAGGGCCCACTGCACTACCGTGAAATGTTGGTGACCTGCAGCAACGACTGATGCCAGGTCGCCCAGGGCAACACCCTGTATGATGCTCAGCAAAGTGAGATACGTGGGCCCATAAGACTCTTTCAATCGCCTATGCACTACCCTCTGGTGCGGCTCGTTGGTCACGCTGGTTTCGCTCTCATCTTCATCAACAGGTGATACTGCTGCTGTCTCTGCCGGCATTCGAGTCAACATGACACGCATAGACTCTCTCTTCTCCTGCAATCCGCCTTCTCGAAGCCACACGGCGAAGCTCTACCCTCGCGTCTTGCTTCTTGGGCTATCGGCACCTACGCAGCTCGTTTGGATGAGACTTGCACTGGCCGCTCGGTGATGGTGCCGTTGGCCGGCAGGTCTACCCACTCGACCCAGGTGAGGTGAGCATGAGGCAATTGCGTCCCCGGTAGCGGCCAGGTTGTGGGCGCTATGCCGCACTCGAGAGAGATGACCAACCCGTGCTCAACTGGAAGCGTCTCCCTGCTTGCAGCCGGCATCATGTACTGACGGCTGGACATAATTGCTGCCTGCTTAAGGATCCATTCAGCCCAGGTAATATGAGCATGCGGTACCTTCGTTCCTGCCAGCGGCCAGACGTCTTGAGGTTGTGTGATCATGTCGTGTGACGCATTCGTGGGCAAGATCTCCGTACCGCTTTCTTGTGAGGTTCTGCTCTTTGATGCAGCTGTTGAATCGATGATCATGATGGTCTGTTCCCTTCTAGTCAGTTCAGTCTTGCGCATGGGATATTCAGATCCCTGCTCGTCAGTATGGTGTAGGTATGGCGCATGAAGTAGGCTACGTCGTCTAGTATGCGTGCTACAGGCGGAGCAGGCCAGTCACAATGCGGACAACAATGCACACAACAATGCGCACAATGCCTGGTGCCGCCTTCTCTAGGTGATGTCGTGAGGTCCACCAGGTCGTTGACTGAGCCATCTTCGTGGACCGGCCTCTGCGACAAACGTCGAATAACCGGCGCAATAAAAGCGGAGTTGGGCCAACGTGCATGCGCAACCTCAGAACCACGAGCAGCGGGGAACCCGCCGACCACGTCCCGTGATTCGTGGCACCCTGATCTTGCTCGAAGTCGCTCGCTTACCCAAACAGACGCGGCTCCCCGAGCCGATGTGGTTGTGGTGGTGGGATTCCTCAGCTCCCGATCTGTCCCCGATCTGGCGCTGCTATCTGGCGCGCTTCACCTTGGAATACACCTTTCGGTTCTTCAAGCAAACTCTGGGATCGACCACGCCGCGCGTCCGTCATCCGGCTCAAGCCGACCGCTGGACCTGGCTATTGCTCTTGGCGTATACGCAGTTGCGCCTTGCCCATTCGTTGGTGCAGGATCAATGCTTCCCCTGGCAAAAACCGCTGCCCGTTCACCGCCTCACTCCAGGACGGGTCCGCCACGCCTTTTCTCAACTCTTGGCGGTCGTGGGAACACCGGTGAACCTCCCAAAACCCTGTGGACGCTCGCCAGGGCGCCCGAAAGGCAGCGTTCACCACCGGCGAAGCGGTTTCCGGCCATCCAAAAACCTGGCTAAATGCCTCGTGCACACCAGCTGTTTCCTCACTGCCCGACGTTCCCGCTGAATCGCCGCTCTGTTTCTCTGGGTTAGATCGCTAGCTTAGCATGAGCGCGCCCGCGAGCTGTACGACGCCATGGACTGTTGAGCGAAGCGACGCTCGGCCCAGTTGGAACGTGCGGGCCCAACTTCTCGGCTGTTGCCTTGGCACAGAACGGTCGCCTGGGTCAGGATGGCTCCCGGACCGGGAACTCCTTCCTGGGTGACGCTTTTCCGTGTCAGCCGCCCACCAACGAGCGCGAGCACCACGGCGCGGAAAAGGACGAGGCTGACGAGGGCCGCGCGCCACCGACTCGACAGCCGAGCAGCCCCCGCTTCCTCCCGCGCTGGACCTGTGCCGGCAGTTCGCACAGCGATACGGCGGATAATGTCTCTCTCAGAACCTGTTTGGGGCCGGGCACAGAGGGATACGGGCTGTACGCTCTCAGCCCCAGCTTGGGACCGACATGGGGCCATCGAGGACAGTTGGTGCCAATCATTCCAGTTCCTGGATAGCTGTGTTGGTCGCCGTCAAGCATTAGCTCGTGGCGCCGATGATGATAAAGGCCGTGAAGCTAATTGGCAGCGTCCCGTGCTCGTCCGCCTGTTGCAAATACTCCAAGTCGGGAAAGACAGGACCATGCTGCCACATCCAGCGTGGCTGGATCGCACATGACGGCTTGGGGAGCTTATTCCTATTAGCATCTGTGTTAAGCTATTGGAAGACCCGGTTACACCATTGCAAGAACACAGACGAGGTACCCATGAGTCACTTCACGGATAAAGAGTTGGAGTACATTCGTAGCCAGCGCCTGGGCCGGCTTGCTACCATCAATGAGAAGTTGCAGCCACAGAATGCTCCGGTCGGCTTCAAATACAATGCCGAGCTCGATGTCTTCGATATTGGTGGGCGCATGATGCATGAATCCAAGAAATTTCGCAATGTGCAACAGCACCCCGCGCTTTCGCTGGTCATTGATGATGTCCTGCCACCCTGGCAGCCACGTGGCATCGAGATTCGCGGCAACGGTCAGGCTGTCGATCACGGTGGTAAAGCGATCTTCGCGGACGTCGGAGGAGGCGCCGACTATTGGGACGAAGCATTCATCCGCATTACTCCGACACAGATCATCAGTTGGGGCATCGACGGAGAGGGATATCAACCAAGCAACCGCAAAGTAAGCTCTCAACAGCAGTAAGAGCCCAATTGAGGGCGTTTCATAAGAGGAGGGAGTACACCGTCTGGGCACGGTAGGGCAGCGCTGAGCCTTTGAGTTCTGGGGTGGAGTACCCAAGAGCGTGATCTACGCTCGCTTCACCCCGTGTCACGCAGAGTTCCTCCAGTGCCTGCTCCAGGGAAACCTACAGGTCAAACCTAGAGATGGCCCAACTGGCGAGCCAGCAGGTCCAGTTTGCCGAGGAGAGCACCATAGACAGTGACGCCATCGTGTGCTGTACAGGCTACACGTTCCGCTTTCCCTTCTTGCCTACCACGCTCGTGAAGATCAGGAACAATCGCATGAACCTATACAAGCACGTGTTTCCTCCCGCACTTCCCAATCTGGCGCTTGGGCAACGTTCATCTCGGTGAGGTAGGCGTGCGGATAGACGAGGAGCTCTTACGATTCGGCAAGCAGAATCGGCCCAATCTCACCCGCCTCTCGCCCCAGACCTTGCTCGTCGGCGCCGCCTGCGGTTCCCTGCGGGGCAGGATAAGGTCGTGTGAACGAGAAAGCAAACCACGTTTCACCGTGCGCCCGCAGATGGTCGAGGCGTTCCTTGGCCTCGTCTAGCGACGGAACATGCCCACGTGGAATCCACCAGAGTGCCGTGTAGGCATTGTCGATGCGGGCGAACCATTGGCGGCGCTGGCGTAGGACGTCACGATGGTGGCTATGGTAGACGAATGCCCGCAGATCACCCAGTGACGCCCATACCGAGAAGTTCACGAGGATGTGGTCATCCGCATAGGGACGGATGGCTGTGGCGTTGCCCTCCAGCGTTTGGAAGCGCCAGACGGAGCCTGGACTGCTGTCGGCGATGGCGTTGATGCTGTCGAGTTGCGCGACAAACCCAGCCATCAGCGGGTCATCAAGCGGAGCTAACATACGAGCAATGTTGATTTGCGCCAACTGATGTGCGGCCGCGTTCATCGTCGCATCCTCCCCTGTACACTTGACTTCTGTTCGATTTTTCGACTATTGGTAAGTATACGTGAGCGAGGAACGCGCGTCAAGCGGATCCAGCGTCTACTGCTCGGAAGCTGTATCGAGTGGAGCGATCATGCCTCCGATGAGAAGGCGCGCGTACTGTTGGGCAATCTCGCTGGGTGACAAGGGGCCGTCAGGCGTGTACCAGAGAGGAATTGCATGCAAGGCTCCAATCACGGCAAGAGCTGCCAGATGTTCATGTGCGACGTGGAACACGCCGACACGAATCCCTTCTGCGACCGCTGCTTCCACCAGTCGTTGGTAGCGATCGCGCAGGTCGACTAGGCTTGGTTCGCACACGCTTAGCAGGTGGCTCTCGTAAAGAAAGAGCGCCCGCCCTTCGGGATAGATGCAAGCATGGGTGACGTAGGCGACAATAAGGTGCTGTAGCCGCTCGACCGGCCCCATCTGCGCCGTGATGTCCAACTCTGCGCGCTCTAGCACATGCTGAAAGATGTCCTGGAAGATATGGCTAAGGACGTCTTCCTTATTCTTCACGTAGTAATAAAGACTGGGCTTGGAGAGACCCAGTTCTTCGGCGATCATGTCCAGAGTTGTGCGCTCGTATCCATACTCGGCAAACAGCCGCGCCGACACACGCAGAATCTCGTGCCGCCGCCGAGTCTGGCGGCGCAGCTTGTGGCTGATTCGTGCTTGCTCATCGGTCGGCAGAGTAACGTCAGGCTGGGACATGGAAAAGGCACCCGTTTCCATTCTCGTTGTACGATTATTCGTACACCATAGGTGTGAGGGGCAGCACAGTCAAGTACCGCAATCTTGCAACGCCTGCTCGCCGACCTTCGCGCCAGTCGAGCCGGGTCGTCTTCATGCTCATGCTGGCAGTGTAGCATCGCGTTAGTCCACTACGCAAAGGTCAGTAAGGTGCGCGCCAGGCCATTGGGCTTTGGTCTGGCATATCCGGTCTGGTGCTGGCTGGAGTGACCCCGTTTTCGTGGCTCATCCCACGGGGTGCGCAACGAGATGCCATCTGCAGACTAGGTGCTTACCGCCTGAATCTCACTCTTCAAAGTTGTCTCGCTACTATACTATCAGGAAGAGATGCGGTCGCTACCCTGCAAGGAGAGGGCTATGACACAAGCTTCTTACAATGATATCGCCGAGTGGTACGATCAGTTTCTGCGCGACAGACCGGTCTACACGGAAGTGATCCTGCCGAACCTGTTGGCTCTGGTCGGAGAGGTCGAGGGGGAAGTCATTTGTGATCTGGCCTGCGGGCAAGGTTGGATCGCACGCGAGCTGGCCCGACGCGGAGCGCTGGTCACCGGTCTCGACCTGGCGCCGAGCCTGCTGGCACTCGCACAACACTATGAAGAGGAAGAGCCACTGGGAATCTTGTATGTGGGAGGAAACGCCGAGCGTGCTGAACCGCTCCGCGACGGCCAGTTTAGCGGCTGTGTCTGTGTCTTGGCACTCATCAATATCCCCGATCTTCGCGCAACCTTCGAGAGCGTACGACGGATTCTCCAGCTAGGAGGCTGGTTTGTGTTTGCCATTACTCACCCCTGTTTCGAGACCCCGCACGCTCAGTGGACACCTCTGCCTGATCCAGAGCATGCACTCGCTCGGAGCGTCACCGGCTATTTCGACGAACGCCTGTGGTATTCTGCCAACCCCGACGGAGTCCGCAGCCGGGTGGGGGACTATCACCGCATGCTCAGCACCTATCTCAACACGCTCTTGGCCGCCGGTTTTGTCCTGGAACAGGTCCTCGAACCACGCCCGTCTGCCCGGCAAGCTGAACTGGTGCCCGGTAACCGCGAAGTCCCTACCCTCCTGCTGATTCGTGCTCATACAGTATAGGGTGACTGCGCCCAAGCGAAGAAGCACCTTGGGAACGAATGAGGGCAATCTGCTCGCCGTACTAGCGAGGCTGGAGGAGATCTAGGACCCTCTCTGCAACTCCCGTCACCTGGATACTCGTCACCGGGAGCGGAGCACGCGCATTGCGTCGTGAGGCGCTCCGGCCAACTTAGACGCCAATGCGAGCGAGCCGCACGTGGAGGACGGGGCGGTGGGGATAGGCTGGCGGGCAAGGCGGCCAGTGTCACCGTTTGCTGGCGCCAATGGGCCATCCACGAGCGCCGGAGTTGCCGTCCCGCAACATCCTTCCACCGGATGGCCGCTTCGGCAGTCGCAGGACGGGGATGCACAATGACCTCGGTGATCCGCCGATGCCGAACGGCACTCACCCGCCGTCCCGGTTTGCCGCTAGCGGTCCGTCCCAGGCAGGCCGTGCGCGCCGGACAGGAAGCACAGTCGGTATCTTTCGCCACAAAGATAAGCCGCTGGGTAAAGGCGTTCTCTTGCCGGGTTTCCGAGTGCCAGAGTCGGATACCCTGGGGACAGCGCAGCATCCCATCGTCTTGGAGAGGAAATGCCTCGGCCCCCAGGCGCCCTCCCCACGCTCGGGCCTATTCGAGGGACCTATATTCTCCCTCCTCCGCAGGCGCTGGTACCGCAATGCTCGGCGTCGAGCCTGCCTGCGGGGGTGCCCATTCCATCTCGCGTAGGGGAGTTTGGGTGCACCCAGCGGAGAAGGCCAGCCGGAGATTCCAGACCCATTGCCAGACGATTTGCCAGAACTCCTGGCCACAGGGACTCAGAGAACACCACCGGTCGGGATCGCCTTCCTGGTCTTCGTCGGCCAGCGTGCCTTCGAACGCCCCTCGCCCTTGATACAGATCGAGCACATCGGTCGCCAGAAACCCCTCAGGAGGCAAGGTCGTCACAAACTGCTCATAGACTCAGTCCCCCACCACTTTGCCCACCGAGATCGGTTCCCCGTGTTTCCAGGCACGCCGCGTGAGGAGCAACCGGACCGACGTCGTGCCGTCCTCTAAGAGCATCTGCGGGAGGTCGAAGACCTCGTAGGTGACCTGACTTTCCCGCTTGGTGACCCTGGCCACGGGCTCATGGGCAAGCGCCGCCTGCACCAGCGGATGGTCCAGCATGTGGTAGCCGCGCTTGCGCACGACAAGGTGCACGCCAGTCGCCAGGATATCGGCAATCACCGAGCTATCGCCATATTGCCCATCCACACGGACAATGCCACAGGAGAGGGAAAGCTCCCAGGCAGTCAGATAGGTGGTGACCGCCTGCAACGCTGCCTGCAACTCCCCGCGATAATCGCCATTGCCCCGTCCGCCAAAGCTGCCCAACCATTGCCGGGTGTGCATCTGCAACACCGTCGTACGGGTGCGCACCACCTCGCCGCGGCCTCCTCATTCGGGTTTGTAGAGTTTCTCGTACACCGGTCCTAACCAGACCAATCAGAAGGTGGACGATTCCGGTGGATTGCGCCGGAGGAACCGGGGCAGCGCCCAAGGATGTCGCTTAATGTAATCGACTATGGGCGGTGACTGCAGAAGGTGCAGGTCAAGCTTTTCGTCAAGCTCTGACCAGTGCGAAGGCACATACTTCACGGTTCCCGGCGTGCTAATCTCGGTCAAAGCGACCAGCGTTTCCCGGAGTACAGCCAATTGCCCCTCATAGTCACCTGCGCGGCCGACGTTCGCGTTTTCGGGATGTTCAATGCCGGCCAGGCGGGGTACATCAACCGAAGCCGTCAAATCGGGAATATTCGATAGGCTGATAGTCGGAATACCTGCCGCCTCAATCCTTCGTTGAACCAGTCCAACGGACCAGCAGCAGACTGGTCAGACCGGAATCAGCAGCACGACATCGACTTTTTCCTGTTGAAGCTGCTTGATTATTGCCGGCACGCTTTCATTGAGCAGACGTGCTGGCCGCAGGGTATAGCCCATGTAGGAATAGTGCGATGGCGCAGAATGGCCAATCTCACCACATGTTTCCAGTTCTGCCAGTTGCTGCAACGGGAAGATGCAGCCCAGGTCGCGTTCGGCAAATGCGGGGTTGAAGTGGAGATGATACACCTTGATATCCGCGGTCGTGGTTCCTCTGGGAATGATCCGAAACGAGGGATCGGAAAACCAGGGATCTCGCCGCTCGATATCTTGATCAAACGGCAGGTCTGATTTGAGTGCAAAGCCGCCCGAACTGATCATCGAAACGGTGCAGTCATGCAAAGGTTTTGTGAGTGCCGTCCATGGGATGTCGGTAGGTTTAGCCAGACTGACCCATGTTTTGACCATTCGTTTGGTCAGGCCATCCAGGAAACGATACGAATCGACTTGATTATTTGGAGCAGTTGACATTCAGATACTCCTGACATTCTGACAGGCTGGGAATGATTTTTACATAGTTTCATACTCGGCGACTGCTGTATCTTTGCCCAGGAGAAGGAGCTTCAGCAGACTGTGATTCGCTCCTGCTGAAGCTCAGCCGTGGTCTAACTCAGCCTGCGTCCAGCTCCGGCCGGATACTGTGCCGGACTTACTCATGCGGTATCAGGCGCAGGGCGGCAGGCGCGTGTGCCGGCACCACTGGATGCTGCGGCAACACTGGAGCGATCCGTTGGTAGGATGTGCCCAGCGCCGGTCGCGGATCGGGCTCACCACGGTTCGGCCACAGCGCCATGGCCCGCTCGGCCTGGGCGGTAATGGTAAGCGCCGGGTTGACCCCCAGGTTGGCCGAGACCGCCGAGCCGTCCACCACGTGCAACCCGGGGCAGCCAAAGAGGCGGTGGTAGGCGTCGATGACTCCCTGCTCGGGCGAATCGCCGATGGCGCAGCCGCCGATGAGGTGAGCCGTCATGGGAATGTCGACGATCTCGCCCAGGGTACTGCCGGGGAAGCCGTCGATGTGGGCGGCGACGCGCCGGAATGTCTCGTTCGCCACCGGAATCCAGGTAGGGTTGGGCAGGCCGTGGCCTGGCTTTGAGGAGAGCTTGACGCGGCCGAACCAGGTTCGCTTGGGATAGACGGTGATGGAGTTGTCCTGAGTCTGCATCACCAGGCCTATCACGGTCCGCTCCGACCAGTGGCGGATGTCGAAGTAGAGCGAGGCCAGCTGCCCGGGATGCCGGGCGACCTGTCCCAGCCATTTCAGCCATCGCGGCACCCGACCGCCGCCATCGGTCATCACTGTGGATAGAAGCCCCATAAGGTTGGAGCCTTTGCCGTAGCGGACCGGCTCGATATGGGTCTGGGCATCGGGATAGATCGATGAGGTGATGGCCACTCCCCGGGTGAAGTCGTGCTGCTTGCGGCTGCGCAGCCGCGTGACGGCGCCGCACAAGGCCTCGGAATTGGTACGAGTCAGCACGCCCAGCCGGTCGGACATGCCCAGCAGTGAGCCCTCGAATTTCATACGGTGCAGCAAGTGCTGGGTGCCCCAGGTGCCGGCAGCCAGCACGACCTGGTCCGCGGTGAAGGTCCGCCGGCGCCGCCTGGACCACCAGGGTCCGGTACCCCGAGTCTCCACTGCATACCCACCCTGCGCCAGTGGGCGCACTCGCAGGGCGGTGGTCTCGGGGTGCACCACCGCGCCCGCCTTCTCCGCCAGGTAGAGGTAGTTCTTGACCAGCGTGTTCTTGGCATTGTTGCGGCAGCCGATCATGCACTGACCCGCCTCAAGGCATCCGCTTCGGCGCGGTCCGATGCCGCCGAAATAGGGGTCGTCGACCTCCACACCCGGCTCCTTGCAGCCGTCGCGGCCGAAGAAGACGCCGACCGGAGCCAGACGAAAGCTGTCGCCGACCCCCATCTCCTGGGCGACCTGGCGCAGGACGACGTCGGAAGGCGTCATAGTCGGGTTGATGACCACCCCAAGCATGCGCCGGGCCTGGTCGTAGAACGGCGCCAGCTCGTCCTTCCAGTCGGTGATGTGGGCCCACTGCCGGTCCTGGTAGAACGCGTCCGACTGCGGCTCGTAGAGAGTATTGGCATAGACCAGCGAGCCGCCGCCCACACCGGCCCCCGCCAGGACCAGCACGTCGCGGAGGAGGTGGATACGCTGGATGCCTCTACAGCCCAGCTGCGGCGCCCAGAGGAAGTTGCGAACATCCCAGGATGTCCGAGGAAAGTCGGCGTCAGCGAAACGACGTCCGGCCTCCAACACGCCGACCCGGTAGCCCTTCTCGGTCAGCCGGAGCGCGGTAACCGAGCCACCGAAACCCGAGCCGATGACGAGCACGTCGTAGTCATGCTTATTGCGGCTAGGACTCATTTCACGCATAGTGCGCCCTCCTTTCGTCGGCAGCCACGACCATTGCGGCTGCAGCCGACCCGACCGGATGAGGTACTTCGGATACCTGGTGCCGGTATCGTACCATGCGGTCATTCCGGCTTCAAAGGGTCGGCACAATCCTGCAATAACCCTGTCGTGCACATTGGCCAGCGTGACGTAGAAGGAGAGGGGTAAGCCCAGGGTATCCCCAACAGATGGTGCTTGCGGTCTTTGACGCACTTGTGGGCATCATAGCCTTGGATATGGCCTGACTCCTCGACGGTTTTCACACGGATGCAGCATCCATAATGGCCGTACTCGGGTCCGGGTCCCTACCGACCCGCCGGCGCTCAGCCTCCCGCAACGCCCTATAAAGGCGGGTCCAGAGGTCAGTGCAGCAAAATTGCTCGGCGAATAGCACCAAGGACAGCCCGTGCGCAACAGATGAAAGAGCGCATCGAAGACGGAGCGGAGGGAGTGACGTCGGAGTTTGTCCTGTGGCGACCTGCTCGGCAGGAACCGTGGAGGCAATCCCACTCAGAGCAGGTCTGGTCTGCCCGGCCCATGAATTGGCTAGCTGGTTGGTACGTCGGAGCTCACGATCCACTTACGCGCTGTCTCAGCGTCGGAAAGTGAGAACACGCGCACTTCGCCAGGGAACAGGAAGGCGAAGAGTTTGGTCGTGTGGCCGATCCAGTCAATATCGGTGACGATGGCGATCCGTTCCCAGTGGGCAAGATGCTCCATGCCGACCTTGACGTCGTCCCACAGCGCACTCGGACTCATCCCACTAAAGCTGGCAATCTCGCAGTACGCACGCAGCGTCTTGTGCGCTTTGAACGCTGCGTTCAGAGTTGGGATCAGGACCGCTTCGTAGTCCTGGCGCGTCATGTGGTCGGTGCATCTCAAGCCAATGACACTGTCGGGAAAGTTAGGCAGCACCTCGATCATGTGAACCTCCTTCGTGCTGGACCGTCGAGGGCGACATCCTGCTTGACGGTTGCCAAGATGGCCGGTGGATGATGACGTGCCCTCGTATCTCCGTCGGCACGCAAGAACCACGCCAAGCGCGCCTTCGTCCGAGGGCAAGTGGAAGCATTACTGGTTCGCAAAAGAAGAGATCGTGGGATCTCGATCTGGCGACCAGTCTGATGTAGAGGAACCTCATCCTGCTGAAGCTCAGCTATGGCCAATTAATTGTGCACAGGGGTCAATAAGCGCTAAATTAGACCCAATTAATTGTGCACGGGGGTCAATAAGCGGCAAAAACTACAACTACTGTAGAATTCGGCGCTTATTGCACCAAAATGCCCCGTTTTGGCTCCTTATTCGGCGATTATTGCCCACCTTATTCGCCGTTTATTGCACCAAACTCAACTTATACTGACGCTTATTGCCCCAAACCGAACTGATATAGTCCATTCGCATGGTGCAGCACATGCGCGTTCACCTGCAATGTCGCTGGATGCTGAATAGCTCCAGAGTGTGCCTCAAATCCGCCGGATATTGTATCGTTGTCAGCTCACGTAGTGCCGCAATAAGTAGTGCGCGTGCAGCAATCGGCCAGCATTATTGCGACATCACGATATTGTTTCTCGCGCATGCTCCTGGCCGTGAAACGCGGCGACGCTTCTGCCATCCGCTCCGTCGTTACAGCTGCACTCATGCTCTTTTCCACCTTTCTGCAATCGTTCGAACTACCCAGTTGCGCCGCGCCGTGACACCGCGCTCGATGTGCGCACTGGGCAGTGGTCCGCGCCTCAGACGGTGATCACGACCTTGCTTCTCGCGTGTCCTTCTTCCAGGTAGCGAATCGCCTCAGCCGTCTCACTAAGGGGATATCGTCTATCGATCACGGGTACGACTTTGCCGGATTCCAGCAGCTCCTTGAGGAACACCAAATCCTGCTGGGTGGGATTCGCCACAAAGCCGCCCAGCTTCTTGCTTCCCATCCTGGAAATCACCGGTCCGAGAAGTAAGGCTTGGAACAGGGCCCAGAATAGATGCGTGGACGCCCCGACCAGGACATACCTGCCCGTAGAGCGTAAGGTCCGCAGGTAGGCGGAAATCGGATGATAGCCGCTCACCGCCACGATCAGATCATACCGCTGCCTCTTCTTGGTGAAATCTTCCTGCGTGTAATCGATGACATGGTCCGCGCCAAGAGCGCCTGCCTGGTCCACATTCCGCGTGCTACACACGGCCGTGACCTCCGCTCCGAACGCTTTGGCGATCTGCACGGCAAAGGTACCTACGCCTCCGGAGGCACCTTGAACCACGACCTGCTCTCCGGGCCGAACGTGTCCTTTGTCTCGCAGTCCCTGCAGCGCGGTGACGGCAGCTATCGGGACGGTTGCCGCCGCCTCATACGAGAGATCGGTGGGCTTGAGCGCAAGGCTATTTTCAGCAGCGCACGCAAATTCGGCAAAAGTGCCACGCCCGATCCCAAAGACATCGTCCCCGACCTGAAACTGCGTGACGTTGGCGCCAACCACCTCCACCCGCCCTGCCAGATCCACGCCGAGTCGCGGATCCTTGGGCTTGCTCAACCCATTGCCCCCGGTGCGGACCAGGAACGGTTGCCCTCGCATGAGATGCCAGTCCAGGGTATTGACGGACGCCGCGTGAACCTGTACCAATACTTCATGGCCTTTGGGATCGGGTTTCTCCACCTCTTGGAGCGCAAGCACATCGGGTGATCCGTAGCGCGTGTGGACAATCGCTTTCATGTCTCTCCTCCCCGTTGCGCTGATCTGGTCACCACAGATCACTGAACGTCGGTTACCTCTGATGTCTCTGCCTGGCTGGCTTTGATGCACATGACCGAGAGCAAGGGAATGCCGAGATCGCGTACTTTTCTCATCAATCCATGCAGCGCAGCCTGATCGACCACCAGGCCGCTGAGAAGCGTCTGGCCGTTGTCCTGAAGCGTGATGGCGAGGCCCTCAAACCAGTCTGACCAGCGAGGACCCAGATGGCCCTCGATCCGGATGTGACAGATCATCGGCTGAACTGGGTCAGGTGGTGGAGTGTGCTCGCTTGACATAGGCCTCTCCCTGTTGCGGTCGGTCAGAATCGTCTGTGCGACGTCCTTCATGTGTAAGCAGCATAGCTCCATGACGGTATTGCCGTAGCCACACGAAAGTGTGGTTGAGGGTGTGGTTCTGAGTATGACCTGAGCCACTCTCCCGGATCAATCCGGGAGGTTCTGGCCCATACCGCCGCCTCCGCGACCCGGCTCTCACGCATGAGACGCTACACCATCCGGGCTCTTGGACTGGGCTGATGGGCCTGCTGCGGACGACCGACTCTGACGCACGGCAGCCTCCCGCCTCCGCACGTGGTTGGGGCGAGACGCCCCGCCGCTTGCCGGTTGATGGATGGGATGGGCCTGCCTCCACGCCGCCCGCAGGATGGGCTCCCAACCTGGCCACGCCTGCTCAGCGTGGCCCGCGTGGAGCAGGTTGGTGTCAGGATTATTGGCACGGCGTTGCCGGTCCAGATGCCGCTGCTCCCGCCGCATCTGGACCGGCAGGGGATCCAACTCAGCACAGAACCGCTCCAACCGTGCCTCGGTCTCCGACACCACCGCAAACGTCGACGGCCCCAGATCCAGCCCCACCGTGCCTGCTCCCAGCGTGTGCTCCGGCTTCTGATAGGGCTTCCCAACACAAATCAGCTGGGCGCAATAGCGCGTGCGCTCTCCGATTCTGCGTCGGACCAATCGGACGTACTCGACGGGTGCGGCCAGCCCATGGGCCAGCACGGGATCGCGCTGGGTTCCTTTGGGCAGGTACGCCAGGAGCGTCACTCCCCGCCAGACGACCCGATCGGTGCGCCAGACCAGGCCCGTCGCATTGCTCTTGCCCTCCACCGTATCCAGCTGGTTCCTGCCCTTAAACCGGACCCGCTTGGCTTTCCCCATGGCCATGCGCAGCACCGCTCGGTAGGCTCGTGTGGCCAGCTGTTGGCAGACAGGCGCGTCCAGGTGCTCCTCGATCCAGTGGGAGGCATGCCGGCACTCCTTGGCATAGTGCTGCAAGGCTGCCTCGGTAAAGCTCTGGGCCTTCCGGGCTACCGTGAACGCCTCGCTCCGCTCCGGCGTCTTCTTGGGCAGGGTCCGGGCGTGCTGGTAGGCGCGGGACTGCTTGACCAGGAACCAGCGCGTGCGCGCCTCTCCTAAACAGGCGTTATAGAGAGCACGAGCTGCCTCCAACCGTGCCGCGAGCACGCGTTGCTCGGTCGGCCCGACCCGCAGGGGCACTTCACAGACAAACGACGGCGTCCGTCGGCGCTTAGGGGACGAGGTGACCTTGCCGTCGGGAGAGGCTGCTTCCGCGCCAGCACCGCCAGTTCCTGGCGGTAGCGCACTCGGTGCAGCTGCCTCCACCGGCCACAGGGACTGTTGGCCAGCGGTACGAGCCGAGCGAGATACGTGGCGGCGGTGGGTAGCCATGGATGGGTGCTCGTCCTTTCTGGCCTGGGCCAGATGAAAGAGAACAGATGTTCTTGGTCCCCAGTCTACCTGAAGAGACGCGCTGTGTCAAGCCGCGTCTCCCTGGATGCAAGCGTGGCTGGAATGGGGATCTCTCGGTGGTTCACCCGTGGGGCGCGTTCATCCCCGGGATCAATCCACGGGGCTTTCCGCGCCTTCCTCTGTAAGGTGGCGATGTGGGGAACCGGGCGGGAGGGAGTGCCAATGCTTTTGCTGCATGGACCGCTTGTGGTTGGCAGCGGACCTTCCGCTACTTCTCGAGACCATGTTTGCGGGCAAGCTGGCGCGCTGGCTACAGCAGGCCGAGCTCGGCAGCACGCGCGACGGCTTCGGTGCGGCGCTGGACCTGGAGTTTGCCAAAGATGTGTCGATTGTGCCACTTGACAGTGTCGAGGGCGAGGAACAGCTGCCCAGCGATCTCCTGATTGGAGCATCCCCGCGCCATGAGCTGGAGGACTTCGACCTCGCGCGGGCTGAGTGCTTCGACCAGGGGCTGGGCGGATAAGGCAGGGGGCCTCTGGGACGTGCCTTCGCTCCCCTGCTCCTTAGCTTCAAGTGCGGCCAGCAATGTCCCGATGTACTCCGACTTCCGCCCAGGAGTCACCGCCGCGGATACAAGGCGCGCCATTGGACGACCTTCATCAACAAAGGTCCGGATGAAGCCGCCGGGCTCGGCTAGCGCAAGCGCGTCAAGGAGCACGTGCACGGCTTTGTCCTTGGCGCCCTGTGCCTTGAGCGCGAGCGCCTGGAGGACCAGTACCTTGAGCCGCGCGTCTTCCCACCCTTTTGCCTCCACCTGCTGGCGCCAAGGCTGAAGCGCCGCCTGTGCCGCAGAGGGGTTACCCGCGGCCAGGTACACTCGGGCCTGGCTGATGGGCAGATCGTGCATCTCTGCTAGCTCTGCGGCTGCTGCCAGCTGACCCTCGCGCAGCAAGGTCAGCACGTGTGCGTCAACAATCTCGGGTATGCGATCCACGAAGTTCTGTTGGCGCGCGGACTGACCAGCCTGATCTAGCAGGGCAGCCGCGCCAGCCGTATCGCCCTGTGCGAGCCTCAATCGGGCCAGCACTACCTCACTGGCAACCAGTCTGTCTGCATGTTCTAGCTGCCCAGCCAGTTGGAGGCTCTGTTGCGCCTGTTGCTCAGCGGTCCCCAAGTCGTTCCATTCGTAACAGATACGAGCCAGGCCGAGATGCGCTTCGCAAACAACCGGCAGTGGCGGCTCACCAAGCAGTTGCAGGACGCGCCGGTAGGTCTCGGCCGCTGGATGAAGCTGGTTGTCCACCTCCTGCATATTGCCCAGGCCGATGGTGGCCATCACGGTGAAAGTCAGATTTCCGGACGCCTGGGCGACAGAGATGACATCGATATAGGCCTGGCGGGCCTCGGCCCGGTCTCCCTTGAGCTGGTAGGCAAAGCCCAGCTTCCAGGCAGTGGACGTGCGAAATGCCAGGTTGTTGGGGTGTAGATTCTCCAGGGCGAGCTGCGACTGGGCAATGATGGTTTCAACTTGGTTCTGGCTAACAGCCGCCATGGCCCGGTTGGCGGCAATCCGTCCGATCAGATCGCGGATCGTGTCGTCTAGCTCGGCGCCTTGCAAGCCTCTTTCAGCAGCCAGGAGTTTCTCTTCGGCAGCGGACACGCGGCCAGTCGCCAGCAACACCGAGGCGTACGCCGTCTGCAAGATGGGCCTGGTATCCAGGACTGCACTTGGCAGCGAATTCAGCCAGCCCAGGACAGGAGCCACCGCGCCGCGAAAGTGCAAGGGCATCCCGTTTCCTTCAATCAGGCGCTCGGCACGGTCAACATCCTGGACGGCCGTCGCATGCTGAAACGCATCCAGCTCCAGACCCTGCTCCTCATACCAGACGCTCGCACGACGGTGGAAGTGCGTGACGTCTCCTTTTCCCTCATCTATGTTTCCCGTATCTGCTGGAGCTGAGGCGGTGTTCTGGTGCAGCCGCTGACGCAGCAACTCGGCGAACAGATGGTGATAGCGATACCAGCGCCGCTCATTGTCCAGCGGTACGATGAACAGATTGACGCGTTCGAGATATTCGAGGGTGGCTTGCCCCGAACCAGAAGGGGCCAGCAGCACGGCATCACACAGCGGGCCGCAGAGACGGTCGAGGATGGACGTGCGAAGCAAGAACTCCTGGATGTGCTCGGGCTGCCGGTACAGGACTTCCTCCACCAAATAGTCCATCACGAAGCGGTGGCTGCCAGTGAACTCGGTAATGAAGCGGGTGGGATTGGGGTGGCCTTGCAGCGAAATCGCGGCAAGCTGCAGACCGGCAACCCAGCCCTCAGTACGGGTTTCCAGGGCAGCGACGTCGGTGGTGGAGAGGGAGAGGGCCATTGCCTGGTTCAGAAATACGGTGGCTTCGGAGGCGCTAAAACGCAGGTCGGCGGTGCGAAACTCCGTCAGGTGGCCTCCGGCACGTAAGCGGGCCAATGGGAGCTGGGGATCCTCACGGGTGGCAATAACCAGGCGTATCTGCGGTGGCAGGTGCTCGAGGAGAAAGGTGAGGGCCTGGTCCACCGGTTGGGCATCGAGCATGTGGTAGTCGTCAAGGACAAGGATGAATGGGTCCGAAAGGGTGGTCAGGTCATTGAGCAATGCCGTGAGGATCGCTTCGAGTGGCGGCAGCTGACTTGATCGGAGTGCACCCAGCACCCCCGCTCCAATGCTCGCCTCAATCGTCTGTAAAGCCATGATCAGGTAGGCCAGAAACCGTGCGGGATCGATATCCCCTTTGTCCAGTGACAACCAGGCGGCCTGACACTCGCAACCGGCGATCCAGTCGCTGAGCAGCGTTGTCTTGCCAAAGCCAGCGGGGGCAGAGAGAAGGGTCAGTTTGCGTTCTAGCCCCTCATTCAGCCGCGCAATCAGGCGAGGGCGGCGCACGGTGTTGGGCCGAGGTGGGGGAATATATAGTTTCGTAGCGAGCAGAGGCGTCGTCATTTGCAATGGATTCCATGGCCTCGATCAGGTCCGAAAGACTCTGACTGCTCATCGACACGCTGACCAAGACAGGATCGACCAGAAGCGCAGCCGCCTAGTTGCGGCCAGTATATCATAAGGGTGGGATGGATGAAGCGCTGGATAACCGGCGCAACACACGTCGAATGGGGAGCAACACACGCCGAATATTACACACACTGTAGTTTTCGACGCTTATTGCGCCAAAATGTCTGGTTTTGGGCACTTATTCGGCGCTTATTGCGCCAGTTGTTCGGCGCTTATTGCGCCAGTTGTTCGACGCTTATTGCGCCAATCCGAACTTATACCGACGCTTATTGCGCCAATCCGACCTGAGTTACCTATTCTCGGAGGGCATACCGATCCACCAGACGGTCTCACATCCGTCGGTCGTTAATCCAGTGAGCAGACGCAAGCGTGCTTCTATGAATCCCTTGAAGGCGTCTACAACCGGTAGCGCCTGCCTGCTGCTTTGGGCTATCGCTCGCCGACGGCATTCGAGTACCTGCTGGCCGCTACCTGACCGCTTCACTACTCCATGAATCACATGCCATGCTGCTCCATCGTGATGACGACTTTCCCCCGTGCGTGTCCAGCGGCAACATACCGGAGTGCTTCCGCAACCTCACCTAGCGGATAGTGTCTATCTATGACCGGTACGACTTTGCCAGCTTCTAGCAGTACATGCATCAGTACCAAATCCTCTTGGGTTATTCGTGTCATGTAGCCCCGCACTTGCTTATTCCCGATCAGCGAAATCCATGGCCCAAGAAACATCGATTGGAACATCTGAGCCCCCGAACCTCCAGTCACGACGTACCTTCCTTTGGGGCGTAAGGCCTGCCGATAATCAAGGATTGGATGGTACCCATTTACTGCCAGAATGAGATCGTATCGCCGCGCAGATTTGGTGAAGTCTTCCTGGGTGTAATCGATAACCTGGTCGGCCCCAATCGAGCGAGCTATGTCTACATTGCGCGTACCACACACCGCCGTGACGTCCGCCCCGAAGGCTTTGGCCAGCTGTATGGCAAAGGTTCCTACTCCACCAGACGCCCCCTGAACCAGCACCCGTTCTCCGGCCTGAAGGTGGCCCGTGTTGCGCAGGCCTTGCAGGGCAGTGACTGCTGCCATCGGTACGGCGGCGGCCGCCTCGAAGGTCACTTTGGCCGGCTTCAACGCTAAGGCATCCTCGGGAGCAGCGACATACTCGGCAAATGCGCCGAGACCACAGCTGAAGAGATCCCCGAAGACCTCATCACCCGGCTTAAACTGTGTTACCTGTCTGCCAACCGCTTCCACCCTACCCGCGAGGTCGGCACCAGGTATGGCATGTCTGGGCTTCTGCAGCCCGAAAAACAGGCGAGCAAGAACCGGTTTACCGGTTATGAAAGAGCAGTCAAAGGCATTGACGGATGCCGCCTGAATCTTTACCAGGACCTCATTGTCCCTGGCGACAGGTTTTGGTACTCTTTCCAACGCAAGGATGTCGGGTGAGCCATAGTGGTGACAAACAATCGCTCTCATAGTGACATCGTCAGTACTTGAAAAGCGGTCAATTGCCAGTGGGTGTGCGGGCGACATCAAAGACGCTCCTTTGCGGGTGGTATAAACCCTTGACCATAGGATCCGAGTGAAGGGCGGTCCACACCTCTGCCACGGCGGAGTATGACATGGCAACCTCACGGGAGCATCACAACTGGGAACTTCCCTGTCACAAGAACATCATGCGTCATTTCTCCCCATGAGTTCCCCCTTCATCTACGCTCCGGCAGACCAGCCTTGAGGTCTCCAAATCGAAGGGACGCTGACCCTCTGGTGCTGGTACGCTACGAAGCTTCTGCCGCCGTGCCGGGAGAGCATGGTGGCCCCAAAGGAGAGCTCGTGGTATACCCGCGAGGAAGTGTTAGTCCTGTGCCGACCACTACATCACAGCGAAACAGGCCGCCCTCCTCCTAGGCTGCTGCGGACTTATCGTACAAAGCTGGGGACGAGCTGGGATTACAGCAGCAATCAGCGGTCTACGAATCGACGGCTGTCACAGCTATCGCTTCGATACGGCAAATCTGCTCGAGTGGCGAGGGGAGCGAATGAGCTACCCGGAAGTTCTGCAATGGGGTGGCCGAACCAGAGCCACCCTCCACAGCTGGCTGCACCACGGGAGATTGATGCCACTCTCCGAAGGGCAGGGAGAGCATCGCTAGGTTGCGCGGTCTGCGGTCCCGCACCTGGCCGGAGCACGCCCAGCACCGTGACGGCACACGTTTCACCGGATCATCGACGGAGATGGGTCCGTAGACTAGTCCGTGCGAAAAAAGAGCCAGCAGGGTACCCATGCCACCCTGCCGGCTCTTTTTTCGCACGGACTAGTCTACGGACCCATCTCCGTCGATGATCCGGTGAAACGTGTGCCGTCACGGTGCTGGGCGTGCTCCGGCCAGGTGCGGGACC
>JBKQTH010000364.1:0-11727 GCA_052143275.1 Ktedonobacterales bacterium
AAAACCGTCGAGGCAATAGTCACGTACAGGCAGTATACTAGCAGCAGGAATAGAGGCGTGTAAGGAGGCTCAAGGCAGAAAGGGTCACCGATGCGTACTGCCAAGCACTATCCCCGCGAACTGCCGCGCCGCACCTTCCGGCCAGAGCTGACCCACTGTCTGAGCTGTGGCACGCGTCTGCGCCGCTGGGCAACCCTCTCGCGTCGCATCAGTATCACGCAGGGTGGGCCGGTGCGGGTGACCCACTGTGGGTATCGGTGTCCAAACTCAGCCTGTCCGACCTCAGGACGGACCTATCGCAGTGCTCTCGCCGACGCTCTGGCCCTGCCCGGCTTCACCTTTGGACTCGACTGGGTCATCCTGGTTGGTCACGTGCGCCTGGCTGAGCACCTGAGCCTGGATCAGACGCACGCCGTTGTGCAGGAGCGCTTAGCCCGCTGGCAGCTGAGCATCTCACGGCGGGAGATCCTCTATCTGTTTGACGCCTACTGTACCCTGTTCCGTGTCGCCCAGGAGTGGAGCAGCGCCCCACCCTGGCGGGAGGAGATTGCCGCCAATGGAGGCGTGATCCTGGCCATTGACGGCATCCAGCCCGACAAAGGCAATGAAATGATCTACCTCGTCCGCGATGTCCTCACGGGTCGGCTCTTGGCGGCGGAGAATCTGCTCTCGAGCGAGGCGACGGTACTGCGTGAGCGGTTGCTCGCTCCACTGGCAGCCTGGGATCTTCCCGTTCTGGGCGTGGTGACCGATGGACAGGAATCGTTGCGCCAGGCGGTGGCGGCGATCTGGCCGGGTATCCCTCACCAGGTGTGTCAGTTTCATGCTCTGCGCGAGGCAGGGCGGCTGATGTATGAGCGGGATCGGGCGATCAAAGTCCACCTGCGCGCGGCGGTGCAAGATCGGATCCGGGTCGTGCAGCATCAATTGGCGCGTGAGTCTGCTGCCGAGCCACGGGCTCAGGAGCAGATCCGGATCTTGGCCGAGTATGCGGCAGGGATTCAAGCCATTATCAATCGGGATGGCCTCCAGCCCTTCCGCTTTGGCGCGTTGGCGATGGAGGAAGCACTGGACGAGGTGGATCAGAGTTTGGCGATCCTGGGGAAAAAAAGGAGCCCTGACCGACTGGGGGGCCAATCGCCTCGCCCGCCTGCGCACCATTCTCCAGCTCCGCCGGGACTGGGCCACCGACCTGGCGTGCCTGCGCCGGTGCCACACCTGGCTCCTGCACGCGGAGGCGCTGCTCAGCCCGCTGCGAGATCCTCCCGCGACCGAAGACGCTGTGGCGAGCTGGTTGCAGACCCTCGAACACCTCCCACAAGCCGCCAGTTTTCCGCCCGTCTATGCCAAATGCCTGCACCATTTCGTGGGAGTGCTTCAGCGCTTACAGCCCTATCTTGTGAGCTGGACGAAAGACGCCCGCTTACCCCGAACCAACAATGATCTAGAACGCTTTATTCGGGCAATCAAAACGCGCTATCGCCGCATCAGCGGACGCAAGAACTGGAATGCCTATCTGCTGCGCTATGGGCGGCGAACAGCTTTCTACGAGGACTATGTGCAGCATCTGGATGCTGGACACGCGGTCGAGCAACGCATCTGCTCCCTCGCCTCAGACTGTTGGACTCATGCCCGCAATCAGCAGCGCTCGCTTGAGCACCGGGTGCAGACGCGGTTCCGTGCACCAGCGGACTCGCACCTTGCGACTCCTGGAATAGCGCTGGTCTCAAACGGCCGATGGTACGTGACTATTGCCCCGACGGTTAAAAAAAGGCTGCCGAGGAAGGTTCCACCATCGTCTGGGAAGATGAATCGGCGTTTTACCTGCTGCCGCACGCCGTGCGGACGTGGGCGCCACGGGGCAAAACGCCGTGTTTGCGTGTCAAACTCAGCAAGGATCATCTCTCCGCTATCAGTGGGATCGCGCTCGATGGACGGCTCTTCTTGCAGGTACGCGAGCAGAACTATGACAGCTATGCCGTGGTGGGCTTCCTGCGTGTCCTCCTCCGCAAGATCCTCCTCATCTGGGATGGTTCGCCGATCCATCGCGGACAACCAGTGAAGGACTTTCTCCGGCGAGGGGCAGCCAGGCGACTCCACTTGGAGCAATTGCCAGCCTACGCGCCTGATCTCAATCCCGATGAAGGCGTATGGAACTATTTGAAGCGTGTGGAGTTGGCCAACGTTTGCTGCCGCGATCTGCATGAGTTGCAGTCACAAGTAATCCGTGCCCGCGAGCGTGTGCGCCACAAACGCGATATCCTCCGCGCGTGTTCGCGTGCCTGCGGATATTCGATGTAGTTCTTCATGACGAGATCAGAAAACGCGGCGAGATTCGGCAACCCGGCGCCGGGACTCGGCGCGAAGAGGTCGTGTCATTCGCGCGCGTCGGCGCCAGACGCTTGGGTCGAGGCGGCTACTCCGGCAGCGGCCAGCGCCTAGCCGACGTTGGCGGCCAGGTCCTGATAGGGAGGGATGAGCTCGTCCCACCGTGCCTCGGTGTCGCCGCGCGCGCACCCGGCCCCGTAGAAGGCAATCTTGTCGAGGGGCATGCCCTGGACTTCGATGACCAGGATGGTCTGGTCGCCGTCGGCGGTCAGCGTGACCTCGGTGACATCGTCGAAAGGCAGCACACCTTGCCCCTTGCGATAGGACTCGTCCGTTTCCCTGGTCGTCACCAGCAGCCGCCGCGGCGGCTCGCACGCTTCCACGCGCCCGGTGCTCTCGATGTCGTCGGCTTCGGGGTAGAGGCGGAACTCTCCGCCGGGCCGGAGGTCGCCTTCCACCTGGCTATGCCAACGGGCCAGGCGGTCGGGATCGGTGAGCGCCGACCACAGATCGTCGATATCGGTGTCGTAGCGATCTTCGATGCGCACGACGCCTACGCCGTCTGCTGATCGCAGGCTGCCCAGGATGCGGTTGCCCGCATCTGCGTTGCTGGTCATCTGGTGCTCCTTTGTTGTCGTTCGCGTTTCCCCCGAGCCACCTCAGTGTGCAGGGCATCCAGCCGCTGCTCCCACAGGGCCCGGTACCGGCCCAGCCATTCATCGACCTCGGCGAGCGGCTCGGGGCGAAGACTGTAGACCCGCCGCTGCGCCTCCTGGCGGACCTCGACAAGCCCCGCCTCCCGCAGCACCCGTAGGTGCCGAGATACCCCTGGGCGAGCAATCGGCAGCAGCGCCGCCAGCTCGCCCGCGGTTGCCGGACCGCCGATCAAGGTCTCCAGCACTGTACGCCGGCTCTCGTCCGCCAGTGCCCGTAGAACAGCTTCCATGCCATGAATGTACCACATTAGTTACGTAACCGTCAAGGTACATAAGCAAGTGCAAGCGCACCACGCCCGACCAGCAAACCGACTGCAGGCGCTCCGCCGCAGGTCGCCACTCGACCCGAATCGCGGCTGCCGTACTACTGATCTCGTTTTGAAGAACTGAGTGGTGCGTCGGGCAACTTTAGTTCTCTCTGCCGACCTCAGTAAGATACAATTTAGTTGGCTCAAAGGCTATCCGAGCGTTTAGGCTGCTGGCCAATTTCGGAGATATTCAGCGAGCCCAGGGTTAAAATAAAAGGAACAACCATGGCAATCAAGAAATGGACAACCAAAGAACGTAGAGTTGTTTTCGAGCATCCTCGGGTGACCTTAGTCGAGGACACTGTAAACCTACCCAATGGCACCACCATGCCGTATCTTCGTATCGCTCCGTCAAACACCGACTCAGTCGGGGTCATTGCTATCAATGAGAATGGTGAGTTATTGATTCTGCAGGAGTATAGCTACCCGCCCGATGAGATCATGTGGCAACTCCCCGGTGGCGGTATGGAGCCAGGTGAAGATATAGTAACAGCGGCCAATAGAGAACTCGGCGAGGAGTCGGGCTATACTGCAAAAAACTGCAAAGTCATCGGTGCGTTCCATACGTCGAACCGATTAACGAACCAAAAACAGTATGTAGTAGTTTGTACTGATCTCAAAGAGTGTAAAGCCCATGCCGACCAAGGTGAGTTTATAGAAAACCACTGGCTATCTAAAGCCGAGATCGACCGCAAGATTACTGCAGGGGAAGTTACAAATATTAACCTGCTGGCAGCACTCAACATTTGGGAGCATGCGGAGATTTAGTAGAGCAACAACACTGAATGATAATGTTTGGATGATGTCAGGGGGTAAACAATCAAGCTGCGGATTGCTCCTCGAAATAACTCCTCAGCCCATATTCCGCAGCCTCACTCGTCGACTTTGTAGAGTTTTTCACAGGACGGCCCTAATAAGGCGACCACTTGCTCGTGCAGCGGCTCCAGACCGGCGATATCGCGGTGCGGCGGCGCGGTGCGCTGGGCGGAGTGAAGGCGACGAGACTCACGCCTTCGAAGCACTGGAACATCCAGCGCATGGTGGGCCGGTCTGTCGGCTGCTTGAGTTGGTTGGGGACCGTCTGGCCGGTGGCGGCGAGCTGCGCACGAAACCGGTGCTCGGCGAGGCGGTAGACCAAGAGGCACAGCACCATCACCAGACTGAGCGCGACGATGCGTGGGGCTTTTTCACGAAGACCGAGGACGCCAGAAACAGCGGATCTTTGCGGAAACTGAACCCGCGCTCCACGCTGCCTTGGTCTTTGTAGTACGATCCGTATAACTGTGGAGAATAGAGCGCAAGGAGACAACAATGGGCATCGTGGCCGCAATCCAGGCAGCTCCGATCTATGGCGAGGCGCTGGCCACCGCTCAACGCGCTGCCGAGTGCATCGCCGAGGCGGCCAGAGCCGGAGCGTGGCTCGCGGTGCTGCCCGAGTCGTACATTCCAGGCTATCCGGACTGGATCTGGCGCGAGGCTCCGCGGCAGTCCAGCCCCAGCGTTGAGCCGTTCAACTCGTTCCAGCGGCGCTTCTTCGAACAGGCGATCACCGCGCCTGGGCCGGAGACGGACGTCATCGCGCAGGCCTGTCGCACCCACGGCATCATGGCGGCGGTCGGCGTCACCGAGCGCCCTGCGCGCTCCGGCACGCTCTACAACACGCTCCTCTATTTCGGGCCGGATGGCACCCTTGTGGGGCGGCACCGCAAGCTCGTCCCGACCTTCGCCGAACGCCTTGTCTGGGGTCAGGGCGACGGAACGACGCTGCGCACGATCGCAACCGAGCATGGTATCGTCGGCGGACTGATCTGCTGGGAGAACCTCATGCCCCTCGCCCGCACCACGCTCTATGCGCAGGGCGAGCAGATTCACGTCGCCCCGACGCAGGATGACGGCGAGCGCTGGCTCGCCTCCATGCGCCACATCGCCGCCGAGGGGCGTATGTGGGTGGTGAGCGTGGGGGTGCTGCTGCGCGAGAGCGACCTGCCGCGCGACCTGGCGCAGCTTGGCGTCTATCAGCCGGATGAATTGATCGCCCCCGGCGATAGCGTGATCGTGGACCCCCTTGGGCGCGTGGTCGCGGGCCCAGCGCACGGCGTGGAGACGATCCTCTACGCCGAGGCCGACCCGCAGGAGGCGCTGTACGCCCGCCGGGGCTTCGATGCTGTCGGGCATTATGGCCGCGCCGACCTCTTCGAGCTGCGCGTTGCGGGCACGACCGTTTCTCTTGAGATCGGCGACCATCCCCCGCTGGAGGCGCTCTCCGATCACATCTGGCAGGTCACCGACCTGCGGCCGAGGGGGCCATCGGGTCCATCCGCGCGGATTGATGCGCGTGAGTGAGCCTGGTCGACCTCGCCGCTTCACCATCCGCGCGGGCTGGTGCACGGTTCATGGTGTGGCCACGGACAGTCATGCTCCCCGAGGTAGGTCCACCAAGAAGCGGGGGTTGGCAAGGCGCCGGCGAATAAATTCGCGGCTGGAGGGCCGCTGGCCGCGAAGTCGGCCTACGCCGACTTGAGCCGCGTAGTTTGGGTTGCCCCCCGAGGCCGGAATCGTGACTGCGGGGCGAACGGCTGTCCCCCTCAATAAGTTACCCAGTTTCGTCCGCGGCTGTAACGTTCACGGCCATCCGCGGACTACACGTACAGACTTTGCTTTATCTTGGGAAGCATGTTAGCTCGGTATGAAGGAGCATCCCATGGCGACGATCGAAGGAGAGCTACCCATGACGCTGCGCGAGCAGATCGCGGCGTTGCAGGCCCAGGCGGCGAAAGGACGCCCACCGGAAGTAGCGGCGGCCTTCGCGGATAGCATCGCGGCGCTGGCTGCGTCTGGAATAGCCGAGCGCGTGCTCAAGGTGGGCGAGCGTGCCCCGGACTTCACCCTGCCCAATGCTCTTGGCGGGCCTGTGACGTTGTCGCGCCTGCTCGAGCAGGGGCCGGCGGTGGTCACGTTTTACCGCGGGGAATGGTGCCCCTACTGCAATCTCCAGCTGCGCGCCTATCAGGCCATCTTGGCGCGGATCCGCGACACGGGCGCGACACTCGTGGCGATCTCACCCCAGACCCCGGATCAGTCATTGACCACAGCTGAGGAAAAAGGATTGACCTTCCCAGTGCTCAGCGATGCGGGCAACGCCGTCGCCCGGCGCTACGGGCTGGTCTTCGCCTTCGCCGAAGCACTCCGTCCGCTCTACACGCGCAGCGGGCTCGATCTGCCGACGTTCAATGGCGACGCGTCGTGGGAGCTGCCGATCCCTGGCACCTTCATTGTGGCCCAGGATGGAGCGGTACCGCTTGCCTTCGTCGACGCGGACTATGCCCATCGGCTGGAGCTGGAGGACTTGTTCGCCGGCCTGCGGGCGGTTGCCGCGGCGTGAGGCCCGGCGTTGCGTGTGAGCGCCTACAGAGTTATACTGTGGTCACGTCCGAACAGGCCGCTGTATGTAACGGCTCGCGCTGTCCGCGGACGACGCGGTGAAGCGCGCGCGACGACGTGTGAGCAGAAACATCGCGTCAAGATCACGAGGAGATCGAGGGGAGCTGCCTATGTCGGTGCCCTATTTACGCGACGCACTTGCGCGCGGCGATGTGGAGGCCTTTGTCCGCTTTGTGCGCCTGCACCTGGGCGACGGCAATGAGGCCGTGGGCCGGGAGCAGGTCGACATGGGGTGGGCGGAGGCAGCCAAATTGCTGCTCGATACGCCACCAACCGACCGGGAGTTCGTGCTCGAGACATTGAAGAGCAAAGATCCCGCCACGCTCGCGCACCTCTTCTTCTCCTTGCATTTTTACCTTGTCAGCCGATCGGGGGACTGGATTCATGATGGACAGCTCTGACGCCGCGACCGAAGCGGCACGTGCGGGACGGCAGCTGCGTCCCGGCTTGTGGCAGACCATCAACGAGCGCTATCCCGGCTCACTCGTCACCAAGGCGGATGCGGTGCCGTTGGCACGCTTGTGCCGCCCGCTCTCCGAGTCACGACTGACCTTCATCAGCACGTCCGGCGTGCAGCCGAAGGGGACGCTGCCTTTCGACGTCGTGCATCCCATCGGCGACTTCAGCTTCCGACGCGTCCCCTCAATGGCGACATCAGAGGAGCTCGAGATCCATCAGCTCAAGTATCCGACGTCGGGGGCACGTCGCGACCTCAACGTCATCTTCCCCATCGAGCGGCTGCAAGAGCTGGCCGCCGAAGGGGTGATCGGCGGTCTCACCCCCCACTTCTTCACCTTCATCGGCTACAACATGGATCCCGAACGGTTCGAGCGGACGCTTGCGGAGGAGATCGCGGACGCGGTGGTGGCCGATGGAGCCGACATCGCCTTGGCCGCGCCTGCCTGACCCGTCTGCCATCAGTCGGCCGCGCTCGTGCAGCGCGCAGTGGAGCGTCGGGGCATCCCCACCGTCTCGATCACCGTCGCCCGTGACATCACGGAGCACGTGAAGCCGCCGCGTGCCCTGTTCGTCCCCTTTATGATGGGCCACCTGTTCGGCGTGCCCTTCCATCGTCAGTTGCAGCGGCAGATCATTCTCGCCGCGCTGGAGCGCCTGTCCGTTACCGACGAGAGCGGCGAGATCGTGGCGCTCCCGGTAACCTGGGCGCAGGCCCGACGCGAGGGCATCGAGATCGAGAGTCGGCTTGGTGACTCCGGGTAGCCAGAGAGGATACTGTGTGGGAAGCTGCGACCGCGCAGCCTTCACGTCGTTGTCATCTGGTGTATCGAACATGCGTAGCTGATACTCGCGTGAGCCGCACTCGACGTGTGACAGACACGTACTCACAGAACGTTTGCGGCCATGGAAGCAGTGCAGATCACGGCTTAGTAGGTCCAGATCAGCTCCTGGTCGGGCAACTGGTTCGCATCGAGCACATTGGTCGCCACCAGGAAGGAGGCTTTGCGCTGCACGGCACGGGTCACCGCTTCTTTCTCGACCGCGACCGTCGCCTCGATCTGCCACTCGAAGCGGTGTGGCGCGGCGCCTTTACGCGGGCGTCCAGGATGGCTCTGCTTGGGCTGGGAGACGAGGCGGGTCTGCACCTTGAGCCACTGGGGACGTTTCTTGAGGTGCGTAGCGAGGGCGGCCTGGGCATCGGGCTCGTAGGCGAAGCCCTGATTCCCCAGGTGCCACCGCGCTTTCTCCCACTGCGCCCAGGTCGTCTCCACCTGACGCTGGAGCGTGGCGCGCTCGTACTTCGCCTTGGGTCGTCCGCACCACGCTCCAGCGCTCCCCTCCGGCGCCTGCGGGAGGGGTGCCCACGACAGCGTGCCCATCCTGCTGCCAGGCGTCGTCGGCCACCGCCAGCGCCGCTCGTGCCGCTGTCGAGGTGTCCGGGACCCGACTGATCCAGCGTACCCCGGCCGCCGCGAGCCGGGCAACGTTGTCGGCGCTGTACAGCCCGCTATCCGCCACGAAGATCGGCGCCTCCGCATCCTCAGTGTGCAGTTGTTCAGCCAGCGTCTCCACCGCAGCGATCAGGCTGAGCTTGTCGCTGGCATTGCCATCAAGCGCCCGACAGAACAGCGGCACATCGACCGCCCGCGTCGTCGCCAGCGCCAGCATCCACTGTTTCAGGTCCGCGCGGTGATCGCGCGAACCACGGCGCGTTGGCCCGGGGATATGACGCCATCCTGGTCAGTGATGCCCATACGACAGAGGACCAGACGGCATGGGGAGCGCCGCCGCCGGAGCAGGTCACCGCCCACACGAACCTGTACTGGACGTACCAGACTGCGCCGGGGCGGACGGCCGGGACGGTCGAGACCAAGGACGTTCACTTCGGCGGCACGCCTTGAAGTAGAGGCGAGGCGGTCGCGACCACCATGGGGCGCCGCTCGGTCCAGTCCTGACGACCTGGACCGATCGCTGCCCAGAAAGAGGGTCACCATCTTGATCAGACCCGCAGTCAATCGCTTGGCCGCGCACTGGGCCGATGTACGCCTCGGTCGCGTACGATACTGACCCACAGCGAATCTGCCAACTCACGAGATCGCATAGCAGTGTAATTGCCGGATTGCGCCATCCAGCGCCTGCTCAAGAGGAGCAGTACTTTTCCGCATCTGGCACAGCAACAGTCCTCCCTCGAGCGCGGCCAGGATCATCACCGCCAATGACTCCGGATCAGCATCCTGCGCAATCAGCCTCCGCGCGCGCATCGCCTCGATACCCACCTGGAACTGCGCCTGCCATCGGTCGAAGCTGTGCGTCAATTGTCTGCGCGCACCCTCATGGATGTCGGCCAACTCGCTGGCGATCGAGCCTAGAGGGCATCCGCCCACACAGCCCGCGCCGGCCTGGAGCCGTACGACAGCATCGCGCCACTGCTGCCAGGCCTCCCAACTGTCGAGTGGACCAAGATGGGGCCCCTCTGGACTCAGCACCTGCGCAGTCTGATACGCGATGACCGCCTCGACGAGGTCATCCTTACCAGCGAAGTAGTGGTACATCTGTGACTTGCCGACTCCCGCCGCCTCAATCACCTCATCGACGGTCGTGCGCCCTACACCGTTGGTGAGCATACGTGCCGCCGCCGCCTCAACAATGCGTCTCCGCGTCTGTTGGCCTTTCCGCGTTGGCGGCGTCTTCTGATTCTGGTGACCGTGGGATGCCGAGGCCATGTACTCTCCCCGCCTTTCCGCCGCGGCAGCCGAAGCGCACCGCCAAGAATGTACTTGCAGGTACATTTTATGACGCTTATCATTGTACTGTCTAGTACAATCAGGTCCTTCCATACAGGGCCCATAGTGAGGAGATCACAGAACTCATGTCCCGTGAAACGTCTGAACCGGCTCCAACGATTGCCAGTCAAGTTGCGGCACTGCATAAGGGCCGCTCCAGCGATAATGTCTGGGCCGTCGAGCAGGCTGCCCTGTCTCGTACCATGCTGACGTCCGCTCTCCCGCTTGACGCCGATTTCCCAGACGGCGAGTTGCTCAGCCCGACTGGCGAACCCACGACCCTCGCTGCGACCTTGAACGGTTCCGCCGGCGTCATCGTCTTCTATCGCGGAGCCTGGTGCCCATACTGCAACCTTGCTCTGGCGACCTACCGTTCGAGCCTAAGCCACGCCCTTGCCCAGCGTGGCATCGTCCTGGTCGCCGTGAGTCCGCAGACGCCAGACGGTTCGCTGAGTATGCAAGAGAAGCACGATCTCGACTTCGCCGTTCTCTCGGACCCTGGCAACCAGATTGCTGGTGCGCTCGGTATCCTGACCCATCCATCCGTCGCCGCACGAGAGGCGCAATTGGCGCATGGGCTGGACCTCACAAAGATCAATGCTGACGGTACCACCACAGTACCAATGCCGACAGTAGCGATCATTGATCGCAGCGGCAAGCTTGCATGGATTGACATCCACCCCGATTACTCGACCCGAACCGAACCGCAGCAAATCCTCGATGCGCTCGACCAACTGGGACTCTAGGCAGGGAGAACAAGCATGACTGGTTTTCTTACTGGGAGGACCGCTGTCGTCACGGGCAGTGGGCGCGGCATCGGCGCAACTACCGCCGTGGCGCTTGCTCAAGCAGGCGTGACGCACTTGGCGCTCGTCGCCCGCTCAGCAGAACAACTCCACGTAACGGCTGAACAGGTACGCCAGGCTGGAGCAGCGGCGACCGTTTTCGCGGCGGATCTTCTGGACCTCTCCGCGCTGCCCCAGCTCGCGGCGGATATCGCCTCGGCGGTCGGCGGCGTTGACATCCTCATCAATAATGCCGCCACCGTCGCGCCGCTCGGTCCCTCGGCGCGAATTGTTCCAGACGCGTTCCGCAACGCGCTCACGCTGAATGTTGTAGCACCCGCGGCCCTGAGCGCGTTCTTCTTTCCTGGCATGCGCACACGCGGCTGGGGTCGCATCGTCAATGTCTCGAGTGGCATCGCCGCGCATCCCGAGACCATGATCGGTGGCAATAGCTACGCCACCACCAAAGCCGCGCTCGAGGCGCACACTGTCAATCTCGCGGCTGAGGTAGCCGGGACTGGAGTGACGGTCAACATCTATCGACCGGGGACCGTGGACACCGCGATGCAGGCATGGATTCGCAGGCAGGACCCCGCACAGATCGGTGAGCAACTCCACGCGCGCTTCGTTGGCTACCAGGCGCATGGAACGCTGCTCGCCCCAGAAATCTCTGGCCGCTCACTTGTAGCACATCTGTCCAGCGCAGACAACGGGCAGGTTTGGAATGTCACCGACAAGCTGTAAGCGGATTGGCATACGAATTGGGGCGGCAAGAAGTGAAAGGAGCACCAGCAGCGAGCAGATCAAGGGGCAGTAGCGTCTAGGGATCATATTGGCGACGCTGGTCTCACCTCCTTGCATGCCGAACCGAGCGGTGTAGTCGTGGCTAGCGTCCTTAGATTGATAG
>JBKQTH010000365.1:0-3545 GCA_052143275.1 Ktedonobacterales bacterium
TCTTGTCTTCGCTGTTGTAAGTAAGTGACCTCGCCCAAAGGCGCCGACCTTCAGCGCGATGGCCGTTACACCCTGCACTGTTCGGTTGAAGATGCCAGCGGGGGTGGTGGCGAATTCTATGTCTGGGGCCGTGCCACATTGACCAATGATCCAGTCATCCGTGAACAGGCCATTCGGGCGTCTTCCTACGTGCCGGAGGATCGACATATCCTGTTTATCCTATCCATTGAGTTTGCCTTCATGAACCGCTACATTGACGGCAACGCCACGCCCGAGCGGTGGAAATCCGGTTAGTCGATTAGTGTTCCTCAGGCATCTGTGGACTGCCATTCCAAAGATTGTTTGATTACTACTACCATAGCTATGGTAAACGTGGAAAAAACCAGCGCTCGCCGCGCTACCGGCACCCAAGGTGCGCCGTCTCCTCGAGATCGACTTACCCGTGCCCAAGCGGACGTGTCGTGAACGACTAGCTTGGTCGCTCTGGCGGCTTGCCCAGCGCTTGGAGGCTCACCGTCGTCACTATGGCCGACGCTACTGGCCCTGTATGCTGGTCCCAATCCCTTCGATACCTCCTAACTACGGTAGTAGTAATCAGATGATCCCCAGATGATGGCTGCCCATTTTCGCCGCATCGCACGTCGACTTGATCTTTCCTAATGGGCACTCATGGATACGGGTGTGTAGCGGCGTATCCGGCGGCCCAGTCAACGCGACGAAGCGGCCATCAAAGTGTGGGGAGGAAGATCAGGACAGACTTTCTTCGACTCCAGGTATCGAAGTGCCCCATTAACCACAAAGGACTTCAGCTGGACCCCCAAGTCTGCACGTTGGCTAAGCAGTTCGGCCTGGGCCGCGAATATGGCTCTACCAACGACTCGCTGGATGCACAACTAGCTTTCTTACCCTACGATGTTTTCGCTACTGAAGAATGGGAACTTCATCAAGTTTGGTGATCTCTGCTTGATCGCTGATATCTGGAAGGGAGGCTCTTCTCCAGTCGTCCTGGCCCTCCTTCCTTCTCATGTCCTCTTTCTCCCCACCGGACCAGGCACGATGATCTATACTGGTGCAACGTATCATGGTAGACTGCACAAGGTATCAGCACCCAAAGACACGAAAGGAGATCGTATGGCAGCGGCATCCTCCTCTCGCCACGTTATGAAGCCACCTCCTTTCCGGTGTCATTGCGCTGCCGAATTCAGCTCTTGCGCCACCTCGGAACCTGCCCAGGGAACTTTTCATCGCCCAGCCGGTGGCAGACATCTTTCAGCCGCTCGTCGGCTCCGTGCCATTCCAGATCGGCCAGCGTTTCCTGGAGTGGCACATCCTCGCGCAGCGTAGCCAGTTTGCGGAAAAGCAGCGCCTCAGCCCTGTGCTGCGTCAGGCTCTCGGCCAGCCGCGCGCCGCGGCTGGCCGAGAGCCCCCAGGTTTGCGGATCTGCGGGGATCGCCTCAAGGTGCTCGTATTTTGCAAGCACGGCCGCCGCGGATTTTTCACCCCAGCCCGGGATGCCGGGGAATCCGTCGGCCGCATCGCCCACCAGCCCCAGCCAGTCGGGGATCGACTGCGGGCGCACGCCAAATTTCTCCACCACGCCCGCTTCATCGATGAGAATATTGCGGCGGCGATCCCAGCCAACGATGCGGTTTCCGGAGACCAGCTGGGCCAGATCCTTATCCGGTGAGCAGATCACGATCTGTTCGACCTCAGCTTCGTTCTTGAAACAGGCGGTCGCACTGGACAGGGCATCGTCGGCCTCGAACTCCACCATCGGCCAAACCACCAGCCCAAGCGCGGAAACGGCCTCTTCGGCCAGCGAGAACTGGGCTATCAGGTTGGAGTCAACGCTCGCGCCGGTCTTGTAGCCGGAGTACTGGCCGTTACGGAAGGACTCGATCACGTGATCGAACGCGCAGGCCACATGGGTGATGCCCGGCGTGGTCAACAGCATCAGCAGGCTGCGTAAGAGGCCCACTGTTGCGCCGACCTCGCGCCCATCCGGTGCCTTGCGCGGCGGCGCGCCGAAGTGGCTGCGAAACAGCTCGTAGGTACCATCCACCAAGTAGATCTTCATATTGTCTCCCTCCTTTCGGCAGCGTACTCCACGGATATTCTCCCACAGCAAAGGTAAGGCGGAAATGCAGAGGAGACGAGGACGCGAGGCCACACTCGCCTTCCCGCGCTCGCACAGCGGAGCACGTGCTCGTGGCGCATGAGAAGCTCTTTGCTGAGGTAAAATGACGCTTTTGCCTCGTGGATGCGTAGGGCATTGAGTTCCATACGTACCCCATCCTCCCGCAGGAAGGTGAGGCCAAGCGCAGCAATACGTTGATGCGAGGTGTCCCAATCCCGCCAGTTCTGCTGCGATTCCATCCGATGGTATGCCTCCTCGAACAGGGGGTGGATTGGAGCAAAGGCAGCACTGCAGCAAACTGGCTGGAAAGCACCCCGTACAAACTCGCAGAGGGGGCGAGCACACGCGGCGCGAGCAACGGACATACTGCCCGCCCATACCCTTGCACATACCAACAGGCAAACAGGCAGAGATCACCAAACTTGACGAAGTTCCGTTTGATGATTGGCGAAAACGTTAGGAGCCATGGGACAGTTTGACATGAGTCGTGTGCCTGATTATACTATAAATAGAACGAAGGTTCCATCTTTTATTTGCCGACGAGAACCAAGCAACAGAAGTGAAACGGTGAAAGGGTCAGGCTTCGATGTTCGATGACGTATCACCTGTACAGCGGCGTATGTACGAGTATATCTTGGAATGTCAGCTGCGCGATAGCTTGACACCGACCATGCGCGAGATTGGTGCCTCGCTGGGCAAGGCGTCCACATCCAATGTGGACTACCATCTCAACGCGCTGGAAGAGAAGGGATATCTTACTCGAGCGCATGGCCGCAGTCGGAGCATCCGCCTGCTTCGCCTGCCGGAACGTGGATTGCCTATTCTGGGCACCATCGCCGCTGGCACGCCGATCTCGCTGTTTCTCGAGCCGGAGCTCGCTCACCTGAGCCTGGACTTCCCCGACAGTCACATGGCGTCTGGTCTGTATGCGCTCCGCGTCAAAGGCGATTCGATGGTGGACGATATGATCGCGGACGGTGATTTGGTCGTCATTGACTCGGCACAGAAGGACCCGTACGACGGCGCTATCGTCGTCGCTACGGACCTGAACGGTGATGGGGAGGCTGGAGCGGCGACACTCAAGCGCTTCTACCATGAGGGCCGACGGATACGGTTACAACCAGCGAACGCGAACTATGCGCCAATCTATATTGATGCGGCTGAGTGGAAGCGCGGGTGGACTGTGCAGGGGACGGTACGCGCCGTCATCCGATCCTGGTAAGGGTCTGGTCTGGAGACGATACGCCCAGTGCCGCGTTCTGCTAGCCATGCTAGGCAGGCAGTTTCGAACGTCGATGCGGCCAGCGTCTGCCCTCTCCTCAAGCAGGCAGGAGAGACCGTTGGTCCTGAGTGTAGTGATCGCAGTGACTAAGCTTGCATTTTAACTCACACCAAGAGGTCGACAAAG
>JBKQTH010000366.1:0-6040 GCA_052143275.1 Ktedonobacterales bacterium
CCCAGCACGATGCGATCGCCACGCCCAATGATAAACTCGACCGCACTGCGCACTTTATTCAGATCCACCCCGAGGTTGCTGAGCACCTTGGCCGCTACTCCGTCGCCCTCGCGTACCAGGCCCAGCAGCAGATGCTCGGTGCCGATATAATTATGGTTGAAGCGCTGAGCTTCTTCCTGCGCCAGGCTCAAGACCTTGCGAGCCCGCTCGGTAAACTTATCGAATCGTTCTTTGTCGTTCATAGAAGACACAGCGGAGAACTCTCACGTGCAGACGAGAGAGGGAGCGCCGCTCCTCCTTCCTACTGTTGTACTAGCGACGAGTGAACAGTACTCCGAAATGTTAGCGGAGCAACGGTTCCTACGCCTGTTCAACCCACCTCTGGACCAATCCTCGTGAAACTCTGTGGGACGCTATACCTGAACTTTGGACAAAATTTTCGACGGGAAACCGCGCGCCTGGCTGATAGCAACCATATCAGTCATGAGCCCTTCTCCAGCCGAAGCCGAACGGCGCATTATCGCTAGTTTTCCCCCTTGATACTTATGATACGTCATCTACAGGTCAGCGTCAAGAAAGCTCATCCGCACTAATCCGCTTTACAAGCGGGCTCACGCCACTTCTCCAACGGAATACTGGGCCTTTATACATAAAGCGGCATTTCCGGCCGGTCAACATTGCCTCCCTCGCAAGCCGCGCACCTAAAAATCAACGGTATGCCGGCACCCACTTGCAAGAAGCAATACTTCGGTGACCTCTCTGCCCTACGAAGCTGCGCCAAACCTTACGATAGCCAACGCTTCTCTGATCTCCAGATGCCGGTTTATGCCGCCTGGCGGCTTATTCCAACCGGCTTTATAACCACAGAGAAGCTTATACTAGGGATACTACGTCTTAGAAGGTATAACGTGCCAGGATACACATCTAAACATGCTATTCTTAAATACGATCCCTGCCCTCATACTGCTGTTCCAATTATCCAATGGCTTATCGGAAGAGTGATAGAATCGCTTCACAGAGCACGATCGCTCCATTCTCGTGTGAGATAGTCGAACGAATTGCGCCTACCTCAGCTTTATATCTCTTATCATTCAGCAAGGTGGCTAGCCTGGCCTCTGCACGTATGGGCGTATAGCGGCGCCAGTAGATGAAGTTGCCGGCGCCTATTCTGGCCAATTGAGAGGCGGAGTAAAACTGGTCGACGCCCCAGGGCACAACCAGTGACGGCACGCCGAAGCGAAGTGCCTGGGCAGTAGTGCCGATTCCTCCATGGTGAATGACTGCAGCAGCCTTCGGGAAGACAAGCGAGTAAGGCGCAAAGGATAGCGTCAATACCTCATCATTCGGCAAGCCTGACGTCTCCATCTGTCCAATGACCAGAGCGCGCAGACCCAAGGCATGTATCGCCTTCACACTGGTCTGGAAGTAGCTGGCAAAAGCTTGGTAGTCTGCGGGTGCTATCGAGCCGGCGGTCACGACGACATAAGGGCGCTCTTGCTGTAGAAACGCTGAGAGTGCCGGTGGAGGTGCCCAGGACTCTGGAGTATCCCAGAAGCAAAAGCCTGTCATCCGCACAAACTGTGGCCAATCCGGCGGCATTGGCTGAAAAGCTGGAGAGCAGGCCACACAGACCAGTTGCCTGGATGCTGCTCCTAGCCAAAGAGATTGGCGCAGAGGTTTCAATTGATACTGGGCTCGCAGCCGATTAATTGGGCGATCAGCAATCTGCCTCAGCACGAGGCCGCCAATGCCCCACTGCAATCGGTTGGCCGCCATCTGTAGGCCCGTTGGTAGGTGACGCGGCAGTGGTTGAGTGGTGATGAATGCCGATGGAACCGTCACTGGCGACAGGGCTACCGTGACCCAAGGTAGGTCTTGCTGCGCGGCAACGAACGACCCGGCCAGCTGTCCATACGATGTCACAAGCAAATTAGCATCCTGGCAGGCATCTCCCAGCTCCCTTACCTGAGCATCTAGGGTGGGCATGATACCATACTGTATCAGGGCATTGACTGAGGGAATCGGGTTACTGGCCCCGAGCTGCCCGGTTGCTGACTCTGCCATGGCCTTAACCACGTTACCTGAGAGGAGTCGTACCGCGAACCGTTGGCCTTCGACCACCGGAGCGAAGAGGTCCTGCACCGCGAAGGTGACTTGATGCCCGAGTTCAGAATGCCGACAATCCGCGCCGGCACGTCTGCGCACTATCCATTGTAGTATCGTGCTGTGCTATGTTACTACTGGTAAGCCAGCAGAGATGAGGTCGATATGCCACTGGATGAACCGGATTGTGATGTCGCGATTATCGGCGCCGGCGCAGCGGGTCTTGCGGCCGCTTGTCTGCTTACTAGACATGGCTTCTCGGTTGCGGTCGTCGAAGCGCGTAACCGGATCGGAGGTCGTCTTCTGACTCTCCGGCCACGGGGCAGCGCCATACCGATTGAGCTTGGCGCGGCCTTCGTTCACGGGTGGCCCAGAGAGACCATGGAGCTCGTAGAGTCAGCCTCGGCTATACTCTACGAGCTTGGCGGTCAGGCAGTTTTACGCTCTTCGGGACAGTGGCACGAGGATGGCTGGGGTAAGGAGAATCCCATACTGTCATCGCTTGCTAGCTACCAGGGAGCCGATTGCTCACTGGACGCTTATATCGCCAGCAATTTCGCCGGCCCCCGGTGGAAGGATGCCGGACAAAGGACTCGCGGGTATGTTGCTGGATTCGACGCCGCCGATCCAGAGACCGTCAGTGTCTGTTGGTTAGCGAAGACTGAGCGAGCGGCACAGTTGATTCAGGGTGATCGCCAGTTCTTCTTACTGGATGGATACGATCGCTTGATGGCGCGGCTACTGGACCAGAGCGATGTTGCACAGCTGAAACTGCACTTGAACTCGGTGGTGCGGCAGCTGAGCTGGGTACCGCAGCGAGTTACGCTTCAGCTGGTCTCGGCGGAGGGCGGTACACTGCCGCCCATCACGGCAACCCGGGCGATTGTGACTGTGCCTGCCGGGGTCCTGCAGTCAAGAGCCGGCAGTCCAGGTGCCATACGATTCGACCCGGTTCCGCCCGCGCTTGAAGAGGCTCTGCCCGATATAGGAATGGGAGATGCGGCCCATGTGGTGATTCGCCTTCGAGATCGATTCTGGGATCGTGAACCCCCCTCGTCAGTCCATTATCCCCAGCTCTCCTTTCTGCTCTCCGATCATCCGGTCATACCGACCTGGTGGACCAACTATCCATTGCTTGTTCCCTACATTACCGGCTGGGTGGCAGGACCGGAGGCGACTTCGCTGATTTCCCGGCCGGACGGCGAGATTCAGGCGGCAGCTACTCACGCTCTCGCCGAGATTCTGGGATGGTCGCCGGCAGAGCTTGAGACCCAGGTGGTAGAAAGCTACTTCCACAATTGGAGCCAGGATCCGTACGCCTCGGGAGCTTACAGCTATGTAAAGGCCGGAGGCCTTGACCACCTAGCCGCCCTGGCCGAACCAGTGGAAGATACCCTCTATTTTGCGGGAGAAGCTACCAATACCGAGGGTCACACCGGCACCGTGCATGGTGCTTTGGCCACCGGGGAGCGCGCTGCCAGACTTATCCTCGGCTGACCAGCACATCCTGCAGTAACTCAAGTAGCCGGGCTTCATGTCTGGCCAGCCAGACTTCGCGTTCCCGGGCGGCGTAGGCGCGACCGATGACCGCCTCCAGCGGGCTCACTCCCTGGAGATACCGTCCCAAGCGATGGATCAGTGAGGTATAGGCCCGTAACTGGTAAAGAACCGGCACCGCCGCAACTTCCGCTATAGTCAGCTTTACCTTTCGGGCATAGCCGCGACCGAAAGCCTCGATAATCGGCCACTCTTCGCCGGTACCGAACATGGAGACCGGCCACCAGCTGAGCGCAACCGTTAGATCCATGGCCCGCAGATCGCGTGAGCAGAACTCGAAGTCCAAAACTCCGGTGACTCGGGTCTCTTGCATCAGAATATTGCTAGGTGCATAATCCTCATGGGAGAGCTGCACCGGCAGACTGGCGTAGAGACTGGGAATCTGCTCAGTGAGCCACTGGTAGCGTGCCAGCAGCCTTTGTTTCACCTCCTCGGCCACTGGGAGCTGGACAATGCCCTGGTAGGGGTCCGGCACCAGCGGATGGCAGTGCGCGAGATCACCATAGGATCTCCAACTGATGCCTTCACCAGGTAGCTGGCAGGAAATCTGGTCAAGCGCAAGGTCCAGAACTCCCAACGCTTCTCCAGCCGCTTCGGCCTGTTTCAGGTTACTTCTCGAAGGTGCGCTGCCGGCTATCCGGGCGGTAAGGGTAACCAGCACATCATTCCCCTCGCCAGTGTTCACCCAGGCGTACCGCTCTCCGGTAGGAGTAGGAATCGGAGTAGGTATCGCAAACGGTAGCTCAAGGGTCTGCAGAGCAATGAGCACTGCATGCTCGAATCGCAACCTGGCAGGATCGGTGTGGTTGCGATACAGTCTTACTACATAATTGCCGCTGCCCGTTTCTACCAGCTGAACCGAATTGTTGGTTCCTCCGGCCAGCGGCCGGAAAGACAGCGGGTCGGAGAGATTCCAGATCGGTCCGATAGCATTGAGCGCCGAATCGAGACCAAGCGAGCCTTCATTCAATGACGGTATCCTTTTCATCTCCCGAGCAATGAATCTCGATTGCCGACTTCTAAGAGCGAGCCAGAGTGCGAAGTGAGACAATTGTATATGGTTCTCACATCCGGCGGCTCGAGCGCAAGTGCCCACCAGAAGAGAGGTCTGTCGTCATGTACGTACCAAAACATTTCCGGGAGGATGATCCGGCGGTTCTCCATGCGCTGATGAGCGACTATAGCTTCGCGACACTGGTGAGCACGGGACAGGACGGTCTGCCGCTGGCGACGCAACTACCTTTTGTCTTCGAGCCCGAGCCGGCTCCTTACGGCACCCTGACGGCCCACATGGCTCTGGGCAATCCGCAGTGGCGAACCCTGGAGCCGGAGCGTCGGGTGTTGGTGATATTCCAGGGGCCGCATGGCTACATCACGCCGTCCTGGTATGAGAATGACCTGAGTGTACCTACGTGGAACTATGCCAGTGTCCAGGCCTACGGTAGTCCACAGCTGATTCAAGATCATGACGCGCTGTATGCCCATCTGCGCAAGCTGGTGGGGAAAAATGAGGGCCGGTTTGCGCAACAGTGGCAGCTGGACCGGCTACCCGGCGATTACGTGGAACAGATGATGAAAGGCGTAGTCGGTTTTGAGATTGAGATTACCAGCCTCACCGGCAAATTCAAGATGAGCCAAAATCGAAGCGAGAGCGAGCGCGTGCGCATCTCGGCAGAATTACAGGCCAGCTCGGACCCCGTTCTATGCGAAGTAGGCCAGCTGGTCACCGGCGCTCGCCGGCGCGGATAACCTCTCTTCAACAGATGACCCCGGGATAAGCTATGAGACGGTATTTGTGACGCATCTGTGAGGGCACTGGAAGCTCGCGTGATCCGTTTGTGACACCCGGCAACTAACCTCCGGAGGGCAGTTCCCCAGTGCGGTGTCAGGTTGTTGGTTACTCGACGAGATGAAAGGGAGCCAGGACATGCGCCGAGCATCTCTACTATCCACGTTGCCGAAACCTCGGGAAGCTCAGTCGCCCTCATCCTCGTCCGCATATGAGCGTGAGCAGAGGGTCAATCATCTCTGCACACTCGACCAGGCGGACCTTCTGAAGGAACTGGCCACGACCGAGGATGGGCTGACTGGTGATGAGGCAGAGAGGCGCCTGACTGAATACGGGGCCAACGAAGCGGCCACCGTAGAGCGCTTCAGCGACCTTAAGCAATTCTCACAGCTCCTCTTCAATCCACTGGTGATCATCCTATTGGTTGCCTGCGTTATCTCGGCGGCGCTTGGCCAGCAGCTGGACTCAGCTATCATCGTGATCATCGTGGCGCTGAGCGTGGCCCTCAATTTCATTCAGACCAACCGCTCAAAGCATGCCGTAGAGCGTCTCAAGGGAGAGATCACCCCCACTTCAACCGTCCGGCGAAAT